>JBEGPS010000229.1:0-4534 GCA_041181325.1 Pseudomonadota bacterium | reverse complement strand
CACTTCCGGCTCAATGGCCAAAGCGCGCGCAATGGCAACACGCTGCTGCTGGCCGCCGCTCAGGTGGGCGGGGTAGCTGTCTTCTTTGCCCTCTAGCCCTACTTTGGCGAGGTATTTGCGGGCAGTTTCTATGGCTTGATCGCGCGGCATGCCTAGCACATGGGTGGGGGCTTCGATGATGTTTTGCAGCACCGTCATGTGGGCCCACAGGTTGAAGTGCTGAAACACCATGGCCAGCTTCGTGCGCATGAGGGCTATCTGCTTGGGGTTTACCGCATTCAGTTCGCCATTTTTAGTGGGTGCGAGCTGCAACACTTCACCAGCCACGCTGATAGTTCCCTGGTTGGGCTTTTCCAGCATGTTGATGCACCGCAAAAACGTGCTTTTGCCTGAGCCAGAGCTGCCAATGATGCTGATCACATCGCCCGCATGGGCTGATAGCGACACGCCCTTGAGCACCTCGTTGGAGCCAAAGCGCTTGTGGATGTTGTCAACTTGGAGTTTGAGGGGCTTGGAGTTCATGGTGAAGGGGTAGAGGCTGGCACTTTTTTGGGGTCACGCGGGGCTTATGTCGGGCCTATGCGCCCAGGAGTTCACCGGTTCTGAACGCGGTGGCACCGGCAATCTTGCCAAGTTCCCCACCCGCAGTGACATAACGGTCGCGAATACGGGCGTAAAAAATGCCGTCTACGCCTGCCACCACTTGCTGGGTGGTGCCAGCAAGTGGATCGATCACTTCAGCCACCAACTCGCCAGCCGTCATCATTTGTCCTACTTGTGCTGCAAATACGACGATGCCAGGTGCGGTGGAGCGCAGCGTTTCAGAACCTGCCAGCGGTGTTGCTTGTGCCAGTGGCGCAGGAATTGTGGGTGGCGTTGCGCACGACCACACGCCGAGGATCTGTAAAAAACTTTGCAACGCGCAAGCGTCTTGCGCCGCCCACGCATGATTCACATCGGCTTCGCCGCGCAGCTCAATGGTGGTGGCGCAACAGCCTTGTGGCAGTGGTGCGTTAATGCCTTCGGCTTGCAGTGCCTCGGCCAATTGCCACCACACGCCCGACAGGCATTCGTCAAACGGGCCACTGCCCGAGTTTTTGGCCAGCAAAATGGCGCGGCTGCCAAGCAGGTAGGCCAGTGGTGCCAATTGTGGCCAGCAGGGCTCTTCGGTGTAGAAGTGCATTACGCCTTCACAGTCGCAATGCAGGTCCAGCACGTAGTCGGCATCATGCGCCAATGTCAACAAGGTTTTGCGCAGGCTGGCCAGTTCGGTGGTGGGCAACCATGCTGCCAAGTAGCGGCCCATGGCTTGGCGCACCACGCGCACATTGGTGGCTGCATCGCTGCCGATAGCGCCTTTTATTTCCGCAAAAACTTCTTTGGCAAAGTTGGGGTAGTGTCGGTTGAAGTTTTCCGAGGTGTCTAACTCAAACCGGCCCATGGGCTTGTGGTCCAAGCGTTGGGCCAAGCCAATCGGGTTGGCTACAGGCACCAAAATCACTTCGCCTTGAATCAGTCCTGTTGCATCGGCTGCTTCCAGCAGCGGACGCAGGTGGTGTGCCACCAGCATGCCAGGCAGTTCTTCCGCGTGCAGGCTGGCTTGTATGTACACCTTGGGGCTGGCGCCCGGCGTACCGTAGTGGAAGCTGGTTACGGTTTTTGTGCTGCCTAAGCTGGGGCTTAAGAGTGGGTGGTCAATGCGTTGCATGGTGTGATGCGCCGTTGTGAACATCAGTGCTTGCGCGGGGCAAGGTAGGCCAAGAAATGTTTTTCAGCCACTTTGAATAGTCCAATCAGGCAGAACGACGCTACCAAGTAAATCGCCGCTGCGGCAATGTAGGCTTCAAATGGCAAGTAAAAGTCTGAGTAGACCCGACTGGCCGCAGCCGTCACGTCCAGCATGCTGGGCACGGCGCTGGCCAAGCTGGTGCTTTGTAGCATCATGACTACTTCGTTGCTGTAGGCAGGCAGGGTGCGGCGCATGGCACTGGGCAACACCACCCGCAGCATGACCTGAAAGCGGCTCATGCCGAAGGCCTGGGCGGCTTCAATCTCGCCCGCGTTGGTTTCGCGAATGGCACCTGCCAGCATTTCGGCGGTGTAGCCTGCGGTGTTCAGGCTAAACGCCAGCGCAGCGCAAAAGAAAGGTTCTTTAAAGTGCGTCCAGGGCCACACGTCGTCCCAGCGGGCCTGAATCCACTCCAACTGGCCAAGACCGTAATAAATCAGATACACCTGGATCAGCAGCGGCGTGCCGCGAATGACATAGGTATAGGCGCTAACAATCCAGCGCAGCGGTGCCCAAGGGCCGGTGAGGGCCAGCGCAAACAGCAGGGCCAGCACAGCTCCCACTGCCAATGAAGTGAACAGCAAACTTAGGGTGGTGAGAATACCTGTGGCGTACAGCTCCAGGTTTTGGGGCTCAAAAATGACATGCCATTTCATCAGAGCTGCCCCCGTTTGGCGCCCATGCTGTAGCGCGCATTGAGCTTGCGCATCGCATACAACGACACCGATGTATAGACCAAAAACAGCGCAGCGGTAAATAGAAAAAAGACGAACGGCGAGCGCGTAGCAGCACTGGCTTGTTTGGCCAGGTAGGTCATCTCTTTCAGGCCAATCAAACTCACCAGCGCAGTGGCCTTGATCAGCACCAGCCAGTTATTGGTAAAGCTGGGCAGGGCGTAGCGCACCATTTGCGGAGCGGTTACGCGTAAAAAAGCTTGCGTACGCCCCATGCCAAATGCCCACGCAGCTTCCATTTGGCCTTTGGGAATGGCCAAAATGGCCCCACGAAACGTTTCGGTCATGTAGGCACCGTAGATAAACCCGATGGTCAACACGCCGGCAAAAAAGGGATTGATGTCAATGGTGCTTTTGCTGCCCATCAACTCCAGCGCATGGTTGATGCCAATGGTGCCGCCATAGAAGACCAACAGCATCACCACCAAATCAGGCACCCCGCGTATCACGGTGGTGTAGGCCGTGGCCAAACCCACCAACACCGGGCGGCCTGACAGTTTGGCTGCCGCACCTATCAGCCCCAAAACAATAGACACCACCAGCGCACACAAGGACACACCCACAGTAAGTAGTGAGCCTTGAAGAATGGCGGTGTAGTAAGAGTTCATGGGTGCTTAAAAAAGTACGGCGCGCAGTGGTGCGCGCCGAGGACTTTTTAGCAGGCTAATTACTCGCCGTACACGTCAATGTTGTACTTGGCGAAGTACTTGTCGGCCATGGTTTTATAGCTTCCGTTGCCACGGATGGCTTTAATGGCTTGGTTCAACTCGCCTTTGAGTTTGTCTTCACCCTTGCGCAATGCAATGCCAGCGCCGTAGCCAAAGTACTTGGGTTCTTTCAGGTCAGGGCCCACCAATTCGTATTTGGCACCTTCAGGCTTGGACAAGAAACCACCGGTGACTTCCATGTAGTCAGCCACAGTACCATCTAAACGGCCAGATTTGATGTCCAGGTACACCTGGTCTTGCGCTTCGTAAGAGTTAATCACCACACCAGCAGTCTTGAGTTCACCCAACGCGTATTTCTCTTGAGTGGAACCCTTTAGCACGCCGAGTTTTTTGCCCTTGATGGAGGCAGCGTCGGTAAATTTAACGCCCTTTTTCAGGACGATGCGGCTTGGGGTGTTGTAGTACTTGTCAGTGAAGTCAACTTCCTTTAGGCGGTCGTCTGTGATGGACATCGAGCTGATGATCACGTCGTATTTCTTGGCATTGAGACCGGGAATCATGCTGTCCCATACTTGCTCTACGAACTCACATTTGCGTTTGATTTGCTCGCACAAAGCGGTGGCCACGTCCACGTCAAAACCGGTAGGCTTGCCGTCGGCGGTTTTGAAGGTGAAGGGCTCGTAGGTGGGGTCGATAGCGACTTTCAATACGGCTGGCTCGGGAGCCACAACGGCAACAGGCGCGGATGCGGCAGCAGTAGGTGCTGGAGCGGCTTCTTCTTTTTTGCCGCAAGCGACGAGGGCGGATGCAGCAGCTGCGACCAGGAGCAATTTCTTCATGGGGTTTCCTTTGAAATCAAAAAAATGATTCTACGGGGTAAGCCATGCAATTTTGGTGCCGCGGCGTACTTCCGGGTTGGGGTTTGTACCGTGGTGGACCCTGCATGCCTACTTTTTCGGGCGATGATTAGGGGATGAAACCTATTTGTGTTGCCTTGGTGGGTTACGGCATGGCAGGCCGTGTTTTTCATGCACCACTGATTACCGGTGTGCCGGGCTTGGTGCTTCACACCATTGTGTCGTCAAAGCCGCACGAGGTGGTGGCCGATTGGCCGCAGGTGCGCGTGGTGGCGACGCCTGCGGAGGCCTTTGTCGACCCGACTATTGACGTGGTGGTGATTGCCACCAGTAACGAGAGCCACCACCCGCTGGCGCGCCAGGCTTTGTTGGCGGGCAAGCACGTGGTGGTGGACAAACCTTGCACCGTCAACCTGGCGCAAACCCGCGACTTGTTGCAGGTGGCAAAAGAGCAGGGCAAAGTGCTCACGGTGTTTCAAAACCGAC
>JBEGPS010000228.1:0-4511 GCA_041181325.1 Pseudomonadota bacterium | reverse complement strand
TCTGCCGTCTAAAGCGTCATCCCGATCGTGGAGTTCGTGCGCGTTAAAGCCATATATTTCTTTGCAACGCTGGGACAAAAACTCTTCGCCGGTTTGAACATGCCAATCCCACATACCATCGCCAGTGCTTTCAAGAGCGAGTTTCCAACGCGCCTCGTTTTGTGCAAGCTCGGTTTGGGCCATTTTGCGCGCTGTAATATCAAGCATGATGCCATTGCGTACCTGCACTGAACTATCGGACACCGCGCAAGAGGATGCCATTTGCACCCACTTGACAGTGCCATCAGCCAGAATAAGCCGAAATTCGATATCCAACGGCGCCCTAAGGGCCACCGCGTCTTGCACGGCTTTTGCTACCCGTTCGCTGTCTAAAGGGTGGCGCATATTGCGCAGTAACGCGGGGTCGGCCAGTACGTCTTTGGGGGCCACGCCGTACAGTTCTTTTGAGCCCGAACTCACGAAGGTGTAGCGCCCGCGGTAGCCGGGCACAAACACAATGCGGTACAGCATGCCAGGAACTTCTGCCGTGATTTCGCGGAACAGTTCTTCATTGGACTGCAGCGCCATTTGGGCTTTTTGGGCGACGGTAATATCTTCGACTGTGCCCTCGTAGTAGTGCAACGTACCCGAGGTGTCCCACACTATGTGGGCGTTTTCGCGTACCCAAATGCGTTCGCGTGTTTTGTGGCGGTAAATTTCAGACACGAAATCCACCACGCTGCCATCGCGCTTCATACACTCCATGAAGATGGTGCGTCGGTCAGGGTCAACGTACCACTCTTGTGCAATATCGTTGACGGCCTGGATCAATTCACTCTCGGTGGCATATCCGTTCATGCGCACCAGTGCAGCGTTGGCACGCAGCATTCGACCCGACACGGTTGACCGGTAGGCACCAATGGGCAGAGATTCGAATAATGTGGGCATGTGTGGATATGTGGCTCGCGGTACTTTACCAGTCCTCTTTCACTGCCAGCACCGCGTCGTGCCCCGCAGCCGCCCGGCCAGACAGCCACGCGGTCGCAGTACCCGCCAGCACCACCGCCGCGCCCAGGGCCAACAGCCGCTGCCAAGGCAGGGTGAGTTGCATGGTCCAGTGAAAGCTTTGGGGGTTTACCACATGCACCAACACCACGGCCACAGCCAAGCCCAGCGCTACACCGGCCAATGCGCCTAGCAGGGTCCAGGCAGCGCCCTCCGCAGCCACCACCTGCAGCACCTGGCGGCGCGTCAGGCCCAGGTGCACCAGCAGGCCAAACTCTTTGCGCCGTGCCAGCACCTGCGCGCTAAACGATGCCGCCACGCCAAACAGCCCAATACCAATGGCCACCGCCTGAAGCCAGTAGGTCACTGCAAAGCTGCGGTCAAATATCTTCAGGCTAGTGGCGCGTATCTCTCTGGCCGAGCCGAATTCCAGCAACGCACCGGCTTCGCCACCGGGTGTGTTGGAGCGTTGGTTGGCAATCGCGCGCAAGCCTGTTTGCACGGCTGCGCTGTCGGCATCGGGTGTGAGCCAAAACGCAATGTCATTCACGCGCCGGTCATCGCTCAGGCGCTCAAAATCGGCCTGCTCCATGGCGATGGTGCCAAACTGACGGGCATAGTCGCGCCACACGCCTGCTATGAAAAACGTAGCTGCTTGTGCATTCTGCACGGGGGCTACAGGCCTAAATGATGCATAAAGCGCGGGTAAATCACTGCCCGGCTTCGCACCATACAGGTCCACCACCGCTTCGCTCACGTACACGCCAATGCGCCCCGGTGGAATCGGCAGCGGTGGGTTAATCAAGGGCAAGGTAATGGTATGGCTCACTGCGTCATGCAGGGGGCGGGCCATCAGCGTGACTGCGGGCTTGGCGGCGTCCAGTTGCACTTGCAGCGTGCGTTGAGCGGTCAGGCGCTCTATACCCGGCACACTGGCGGCGGCTTGTACAAACGTGGGGTCAAAGTAGGCAGTGTCGTTGGCACTGCCATTTCCATTGCGCACATACAGCGCAGCGGGCAGCACGGTGTCGAGCCACTGCATGACCGAGGTGCGAAAGCTCGCCACCATCACCGTGAGCGCCACTGCCAGGCTCAGCGACGCCACTACGCCGCTCACCGCGACAGCCGCACTTTGGCGCACGCGCCGTGCGCGCTCCACGGCCAGCAGCGCCAGCGTGCGGCGCTGCACCAGCGGAGCCACCTGGTCCAGCACCGTGCCCACCAGCCAGGGCAGGGCGGTAATTCCCCCCACCAGCAACAAAGCCACGCTGGCATAAGCTGCCAGCGGCATGTCCCATACCGGGGGCAACAGCGCCAACCCACAGCCCATTGCCAGTAAAGCGGCACCCAGCCACGGGTGGCTGTCGGTGCCGTGTAGTGTGCCCAAGCCTTTCAGTGTTTGTGCTGGGGGGAGCTGCTGCGCCAGCCGCGCCGGCCACCACGCCCCTACCAGCGCTGCAGCCATGCCTAAAGTGCCAAACACCAGGGCGGCCCACGGGCTCCACTGCAGTGCAGGGGTAGCGCCGGAGAAAAATCCACCACCTAGGTCGCCGCCCAACAGGTGCAGCGCCAATGCCGCCAGTACCGTACCCAATGCAATGCCGAGCGCACTGCCAATCAACCCCAAAGCGCCGGCCTCCAGCAACACCAGCTTCAAGCGCTGCTGCCCGGTTAGCCCCAGCACACCTAATAACGCAAACTGCTGTGCGCGGCGCGTCACACTCAAGGCCAATACCGAGAACACCAAAAACCCTCCGGTAAATAGCGCTACCAGTGCAAGCACTGTCAAGTTGACCCGGTAGGCGCGCGACAAATTCCCAATACGTGCAGCAGGGTCGGCGGGCTCGGTCAGCGTCACGTTGCGCGGCCAGTCGGGCGCTGCTTGCAGCATGCGCACAAAGGCAGCGCGGTCTACCCCACTGCGCAGGCGCAGGTCGATGCGGCTGAGCTGGCTGGCTTTATCAAACAGATCTTGCGCCGCTGCAATGTCCATTACCGCCAGCGGGCTGCCACTGGCCCGCACGCCACCGGCCACCTGCACCGGGTGCAATTGCAAGCCCTGTTGCAGTTGCAATGTGGTGCCACTGAGTTGGCTGCGTGCTGCGGCGTTCAGGAATACGGTGTTGGGTGAAAAAATAGCCAACCTATCAGCGTCAGCTGCGGGCAGGGGAATAAGGTCAGGGGACAGTTGCGCCACTTGCAGCACATCGACTCCCAGCACGCGCAGCAAGGTGCGTTTTTCACCGGGTTTCACGCCCAGCGCATAGGTGCTCAGCTCCAGCACCGGCGACGCTACCACCACGTCTGGATGCAGTAGCATGCGGCCCAAGAGCGCGTCATGCACTTCGCCGCGCACCTCCAGGTCGGCCTGGCCGCCTACTGAGCGCACGGCTTGTGCAAACTCGTCCAGAGCCGACGCATTGATCACATGTACTGAAAACGCCAGCGCCACCCCCAGCATGACCGACACCACAGCGGCCGCGTTACGCCACGGCTGCTGGCGCAGCTCTTGCCAAGAAAAACTAGCGATCAGGGGCCATAGTGGGCTGTGCATGGTGTTATTGTGCTGCGGCTTTGACATCAATTTTGAAGATATGACAATGACCACCTCCCTCACCCACCAATTCCCTCGCGTGCTGTCCATCGCCGGGTCTGACAGTGGCGGCGGCGCGGGCATACAGGCTGACTTGAAAACCTTTTCTGCCCTGGGCTGCTTTGGCATGACCGCTATTACTGCACTCACCGCGCAAAACACCCAAGGTGTGCGTGCCATTCATGGGGTTCCTGCGCAGATGCTGTGTGACCAGATTGACGCGGTGGTCGAAGACATCGGCGTACATGCCGTCAAGATTGGCATGCTGCATTCGCCTGAAATCGTGGAGACAGTTGCCGCAGCCATAGACCGCCATGCCTTGCCCCATGTGGTGCTTGACCCGGTGATGGTGGCCACCAGCGGTGCGGTGCTGATTGACTCCCCCGCCATTGCCGTTTTAGTGCGCGAGTTGTTCCAGCGGGCAGTGCTTATAACCCCCAATCTGGACGAAGCCGCCTTGCTGGTAGGGCGCTCGCTGGCAACGGAGGCCGACATGCAGGCCGCCGCCAGCGAGTTGCTGGGCAAAGGCGCGCACGCCGTATTGCTAAAAGGCGGACACCTGCAGGGCGACGTGGTGAGCGACCTGCTGCTCACGGCAGCGGGCCAAGTGCACTGGATGCGCGCGCCGCGCATTGCCACGCCCAACACCCACGGCACCGGTTGCACGCTGTCGTCGGCCATTGCCGCGCATTTGGCGCTGGGCCTTAGTTTGGTGGACGCGGTGGAGGCGGCGCGGTTATACGTGCGTGCTGCATTGCAAGGGGGTGCTGCCGTGCGCACCGGGCATGGAGGCGGACCGTTAAATCACGGCGTTGCACCGGTGGCGATGCAACTACGGCCCCTTGCTTAGCTGCGCGCAGTCAAGCGTGCCAGCACAAAGGTCAGTGCCAAAGACGGCAAAGCCGAGCCCCAGGCCGGGGCAAACTGCGCACAC
>JBEGPS010000227.1:0-12198 GCA_041181325.1 Pseudomonadota bacterium | reverse complement strand
CACCACTTGGCGTGCGCCATCGTCCTGCGTGACTAGGCGAATATCCACATCTGCCACGGGCAACATGGACGCTACTTTCTCGGGCCACTCTGCCAACTTCAGCCCAGGGCTGGCGAATATGTCTCTGAAACCGGCTTCTTCCCACTCCTGCGGGTCAGCGAAGCGGTAAAAGTCAAAGTGCCACAGCGCCAGGCCGGGCAGCTCGTAGGGTTCCACCACGGCGTAGGTAGGACTTTTGATGCGGCCCTGCACACCCAGCGCATGCAGCAGGTGGCGTACCAAGGTGGTTTTGCCCGCGCCCAAATCGCCGTGTAGCGCGATGAAGGCGTTGTGCAGGGCAGGACAGCTTGCCAGGCGCTGTGCGAAGGCTTGTGTGGCCGCTTCATCAGGCCAGTGCAAGTTGCAGGACGCAGGAGCGCTGCTGGCTGCGGCGCTTTCTACAATGGGCAGGTGACGATCAACAGCACTCAATTCAACGGCAACCAATGGGTTTCTCAAGTTCAGGCATGGGCCCGGGAATTAGGATTCTCCCAAATTGGCGTGGCGGGTGTGGATTTATCGTCGGCAGAGCCCGGTTTGTTGGCGTGGCTGGACAACGGTTTTCATGGCGACATGGGTTACATGGCCAGCCACGGACTCAAACGTGCCCGCCCCGCAGAGCTGGTGCCAGGCACCTTGAGCGTAATTACCGCCCGCATGGATTACCTGCCACGCAGCAGCCTAGACAGCTGGCAGACGTTGGAGTTAAGCCGCCTGCAGCGCTCCGCAGAGGGCACCGTGTCGCTATACGCCCGCGGGCGGGATTACCACAAGGTGCTGCGCAGCCGCTTGCAAAAGCTGGCAGACAAGATAGCGGTATCTGTGGGGCCTATGGGTTACCGGGTGTTCACCGATTCAGCCCCGGTTTTGGAGGCCGAATTGGCCTCGCGCAGCGGGCAGGGCTGGCGCGGCAAGCACACGCTGTTGCTGAACCGCGATGCGGGTTCGATGTTTTTTTTAGGCGAAATTTATATCGACATTGCTCTGCCACCGACCGAGCCGGTGCAAGACCATTGCGGTGCGTGCAGCGCCTGCATCACCGCATGCCCCACACAGGCCATCGTGGCACCGCACAAGTTGGATGCGCGACGCTGTATTTCGTACCTGACGATTGAGCATGCAGGCCCGATTCCGGTGGAGTTTCGCCCGCTGATAGGCAACCGCATTTATGGCTGCGACGACTGCCAGTTGGTGTGCCCGTGGAACAAGTTTGCCAAGCGCAGTGCGCTGCCCGACTTTGACCCGCGCAGTGGGCTTACCGGCGTATGGCTGGTGAACCTGATGGGCTGGAGCGAGGCAGAGTTTTTGCAGCGCACCGAAGGTAGCCCCATACGGCGCATTGGGCATGAGCGCTGGCTGCGTAATGTGGCGGTGGCGCTGGGCAATGCTCTGGCAGCGGTGTCCAGTGATGATCAAGCACAGCCTTTGCTGGCCGCGCTGCAGCAGCACGCAGATTCATCCAGCGCACTGGTGCAAGAGCACGCGCAGTGGGCGCTGGCCCAGTGGTCCGTCAGGGGCTAACAGTTCGCAAAACACCCAAAGCAAATGGCAGGCTCAACATACCCAAAAGGGTAGACAGCGTGACCAATGCCGCCACGTAGGTGCCGTCGTAGCCCATGCGCGCCGCCAACACATAGCAGGTGGATGCGGTAGGCAATGCCGAGAAGGCCAACAACACCGTAGTTTGCAGGGGCGATAGTCCAAACAGGTGTGAAAACCCCCAGGCCGCCAGGGGCAAAACGGCGTGGCGAATGGCCAGAACTGACACTGCCAGTGTTTTGGCCCGTGCCAATGCGCCCAACTGCATGCCCGCACCTGCAGCCATCAGCCCCAGTGCCAGCGATGCTGCACCTAGCCGGCTAACTGTGGGCTCCATCCATGTGGGAATGCTAAATCCCAGCAGGTTGGCCGCCAGGCCTGACGCGGTGGCAATGATGAGTGGGTTGCGCACCAGTTCGCCCACAAACCCTTTTTTGGCGTGGCGTGCCATGGGCCACACGGCCGCCACGTTAAATACGGGCACACAAACACCAATCAACACCGCAATCATTAGCAACCCCGGTGGCCCGGCGAGCCGCTCGGCCAGTGCAAGCCCTATAAAGGAATTGAAGCGAAAGGCGACTTGCGCGCTGGCGGCATGGTCACGTTTTGACATGGCTTTGCCAAGCCCAGGCAAGTGGGGTAAGGCGTAGGCCAGCCCAATGCCCACTGCACCTAAGGCCCAGCCCGCGCCAATCAGGCTGGAGGTGGCTTTGAAATCGAGTGGGCTTTTCACAATTGAGTGAAACAGCAACACCGGAAATAGCAAAAAGTACACCAGTGCCTCGACCTGCTCCCACACCGTGCGGTTCAGGGCGGTGTACCGGCACACCAAATAGCCGATCAAAATAAGGGAAAAGTCGGGGAAGAGCAGTTGGGCGTAATTCACCGACAGAGAATACCAGTGAAATTTTGTGCGTCAGGGGTTTCCCCTTAGGTAAACGCCAGCCTGGAAGTGCACTGTAGGCGAGTAGTATTGAATCGTTTTACACCCACCCACTTTCAAGGAGCACTTCCACTATGCACCGTCGCACTCTCGTCGCATTGAGTCTTATGGCCCTGTCTGGAGCAAGCATGGCCCAGGGCTACCCCAATAAAGTGATCAAGCTACAGGTGCCTTTTGCGCCGGGCGGCACCACTGACATCATTGCGCGCGTGATTGCAGAGCCGTTGGGTAAAGTGCTGGGCCAGAGCGTGATTGTGGAAAACAAGGCCGGAGGTGGTGGCGTCGTCGGAGCCAACGACACTGCCAAGTCAATTCCCGATGGATATTCTTTGGGCATGGCGACCGTGTCGACCGTGGCTTCGAATCCGGCCATCAACCCTAAAAACCCGTACAACCCGGTGACTGATTTTTCGCCCATCATCAACGTGGCGGCTACACCCAACATCATTGCCGTGCACCCCAGTTTTCCTGCCAAAGACTTCAAGGGGTTTATGGCAGAACTTAAAGGCAATCCGGGCAAGTACTCCTACGCTACATCGGGTACCGGCACGATTGGCCATATGCAGACCGAGTTGTTCAAGAGCATCACCGGCACATTTATCACCCACATACCCTACCGAGGCGCAGGCCCAGCCATGAACGATGTGGTGGCCGGGCAGGTGCCCATGACGTTTGACAATTTGCCCTCGCCGTTGCCCTTTATTTTGCAAAACCGCCTTGTGCCGATTGTGATTGCTGCGCCCCAGCGCTTGCCGCAATTGCCCAATGTGCCCACGTTCAAAGAAGTGGGGCTGGAGCCTGTGAATCGCATGGCCTTCTATGGCATTTACGGCCCCAAAGGCTTGCCTAAAGAAGTGGTGGATAAAGTTAATGCCGCAGTGCGCAAGGTGTTGGAAGACCCCGCTGTGAAAAAGCGGATTGAAGATACGGGCTCCCTGATCATTGGCAATTCGCCAGAGCAGTTTGCGGCGCAAATCAAGGCGGAATACGAAGTCTATAAAAAAGTAGTGGAAACCGCCAAGTTACGTCTGGAATGACAAGCGTCATTCTGGCCAGCCATGCGGCGATAGATGCATTTATTGATGCGCTCTGGCTGGAAGAAGGGCTTTCGAAAAACACGCTAACCGCTTACCGGCGTGACCTGGCGTTGTTCAGTGTGTGGCTTGCAGAGCAAAACCGCGCGTTGAACGCCACTCGCGAGGCAGACTTGCAAGCCTACTTCGCCGTGCGCCATATAGACACCAAAGCCACCACGGCCAATCGCCGCTTGACGGTGTTTAAGCGGTACTTTCGGTGGGCTCTGCGTGAGGGTGTTTTGTCGATTGACCCTACATTAAAGTTGCAACCCGCCAAGCAGGCGCTGCGCTTGCCCAAAACGTTGACTGAAGCGCAGGTAGAGTCGTTGCTTCATGCACCCGACACTTCAACGGCGCTGGGTGTGCGCGACCGGACGATGCTGGAACTCATGTACGCCAGCGGTCTGCGTGTGAGTGAATTGGTCGATCTGAAAGTCTTTCATGTCAGCCTGAATGACCATGTACTGAAGGTGATGGGCAAAGGCCGCAAAGAGCGACTTACGCCGTTTGGTGAAGTCGCAGGCGGTTGGCTGCGGCAATATCTGGCCGGGCCACGCAATGAGCTGTTGGCGGGCAAGCAAACTGATGACCTGTTTGTTACGGTGCGCGGTATTCATGCCGGCAGTGCCATGTCGCGCGTGATGTTTTGGATGGTGGTTAAAAAGTATGCACAGCATGCGGGCATTCATACGCCGATGTCGCCACACACTTTGCGGCACGCGTTTGCTACGCACTTGCTCAACCATGGCGCAGATTTGCGATCCGTGCAAATGTTGTTGGGCCACGCCGATATTTCTACGACGACGATTTATACCCATGTGGCCAGACAGCGGCTTGCCCTGTTGCATGCGCAGCACCACCCAAGGGGGTAGTTTGAAGAACGGCCGTACCGCCTAGATTGGCAGCGCTTGGATCTCGGCTTCGGTAAAGCCCGCTTGGCGCCTGGCCAGAATGTTAAATGGGGGCTTAAGCCGTGGTGCCCGGTGCTGTATTGCGGCTTGCGCGTAGAACTCGAAAGGGTTCAAGCCCTGGCGCTCACACAGCCAGTAATACCAATGATTACCAATGGCAACATGCCCCACTTCGTCCGCAAGAATGACGTCCAAAATAGCGATGGCCTGTAAGGCATCGGGCGTACCTACCCGGCGCAGCTTGGCTTGAATGATGGGCGTTGCATCCAAGCCGCGTGCCTCCATGGTGCGTGGCACCAGCGCCATGCGTGCAACCACGTCGTGGCGGGTGGCTTCGCACACGGTCCATAGGCCATCGTGGGCATCAAAGTCACCGTAGGCGAAACCCACACTCTGCAAATGATCCTGCAACAGAGCAAAGTGTTTGGCTTCTTCGGCGGCAACACGCAACCAATCGACGTAATACTGGGTTGGCATGCCTGCAAAACGCCAAATTGCGTCAAGTGCCAAATTGATGGCATTGAATTCAATATGGGCAATGGAGTGCATCAAGGCTGCGTGGCCTTCTGCTGTAAATGGCGATCGACGGGCAACATTGTGTGGCTGCACCAGGCGTGGCAACGTCGGACGGCCATAGTCGTCTGGGGCTGTAAACGTGGTGTTGGTATTGAGCTCTGTAGCCGACTGATTTTGGCTGAGCTGAAGTACCGCTTGAACCTTCTCTTGTGGGCAGGCCAAGCAAAAAGCGGCGAATGCAAGTGTGCGGAGTTCCATCTCTACAATTCTAGGTATTTGAAGCCCCGTAATTTGTCTGGAGAGTCACTATGGCTATATATGAATTAGACCAAGTTGCGCCGCGTTTGGGTGTTAACACGTGGGTTGCCGATAGTGCACAGGTCATGGGCAATGTAGAGCTGGGGGAAAACGCTAGCGTGTGGTTTGGTGCTGTTATTCGTGGGGACACAGAGTGCATTCGAATTGGACGCAACACCAATATTCAAGACGCCAGTGTGCTGCATGCTGACGTTGGAAAACCGCTCACGCTGGGTGACAACGTCACGGTGGGGCATCAGGTGATGTTGCACGGGTGCACGGTGGGTGATGGCTCGCTAATCGGTATAGGTGCCATAGTGCTCAATGGCGCAAAAATCGGCAAGGGTTGTATCGTTGGCGCAGGCTCGCTGGTCACCGAGGGCAAAGAGTTTCCGGATGGATCTATGATTATCGGGAGCCCAGCCAAAGTCGTGCGTGAACTCAGTGTCGAGCAGCAGCAAGGCCTTATCTTGAGTGCAGTTCACTATGTAGAAAACGCCCGCCGATTCAAGGCCGGGTTGAAAAAATTAGATTGAAGGGAGTTGGGGTGTCTGAATTACACAAGTTTTTGTTTGATGGTTTACCCGTGCGGGGCATGGTGGTTCGACTTACCGATGCCTGGGTTGAAATATTACGACGCCGGGCCTCGAACTCAACGTCAGGTGCTTACGCGCCACCTGTGGCACAAATGCTGGGTGAAATGACCGCTGCCGCTGCGCTGATGCAGTCCAATATTAAATTTGATGGCTCGTTGGTGTTGCAGATTTTTGGTGATGGCCCGGTAAAAGTGGCTGTGGTTGAGGTGCAGCCTGACCTGTCATTGCGTGCCACGGCTACGGTTACTGAGATGGTGGCGCCGACGGCAAGCTTGAGCATGATGGTGAACGCGTCTAATCTGGGTCGATGCGCAATCACTCTTGACCCGAAGACCAAATTCCCGGGTCAGCAGCCTTACCAAGGCGTGGTTCCTCTGTTTGACGACCATGGCAAACCCATCGACAAACTAAGTGCTGTACTTGAGCATTACATGCTGCAAAGCGAGCAACTGGACACCACGTTGGTGCTTGCAGCTAACGACACGGTGGCCGCCGGGTTGCTGATTCAGCGTCTGCCGTTAGAGGGTGCTGGTAACCTTGCTGGCAGTATGGTGTCCCAAGAAAACGAAGACGAAATAGGGCTCAACGAGCACTACAACCGCATAGCTATGCTGGCCAGTAGTTTGCAACGGGAAGAGTTGCTCTCGCTGGATGTAGAAACCATTTTGAGACGACTTTTTTGGGAAGAACGGGTAACCCGCTTTGAGCCATTGGTGGGCGAGACAGCACCCAAATTTGCGTGCAATTGCAGCCGGGAGCGCGTTGCAAAAATGATTGTTGCGCTGGGCGCAGACGAGGCCCAAGAAATTATTGCCGAACGCGGTGATATTGAAGTGGCTTGCGAGTTCTGCGGTGTGCAGTACCACTTTGATCCGATTGACGCTGCTCAGCTTTTTACTCAGCCTCAGCAACGCGTACAAACGGGTGACGAACGCCACTAGGTACCAGAGGCGCTCATAGCAATTGGGTAAATAACTTGTGCTCGCATTGGGCGTCAGCGCAAGTTTCGCAAGCCCACTTCCAAACAGTGTCGTGGGGGCTACGAGCGATCGGTCGCGTTAAATGATGGGCTATGGCATCAAGCGCTGCCCGTTTGCGTGTTTGTGGATCACCGTAAATAACAGCAAAAGGTAGATTGCTTACCGCCAATGCGCTGCGTAATTGATGATGGATCGTTTGGCGTATTGATACGTCTCGGCTATCGAGACCAATGAATAATGCAAGGTCGACACTGAAAATATCGTCTATCAATGGCGTGCAGTCAACAACGGTCACTTTCAAGTGTTCACTGTAAGTGCTAATTTCATTGACCAGTGCCTGTGCCAGTGTTGCTTTTCCAGTGTCTGGTGCACCCACTATCGCGATGTGAAGCGGCAAGAGTTTTCCGGCAACTGGTCTATTTGGCAATTTGCACAAATATTTCGTTGTTTCGGACCATTCCCAGTTCAGCCCTCGCGCGTTCCTCTACGATTTCAAGACCGCCCTTTAAGTCCGCAATCTCAGCGGATAGACGGTCATTGGCAACAGATGCCAAAGCGTTTTTGCTTTTCTGCTCGGTCAATTGACCTTGCATTTTTGAAACGCTTTGAACACTCCCCCTACCAAACCACAATTGCCCATGCAAAACCACCAGTAACACAATCAGTGCAAATGGAATAAACCGTGGGGTCATAGTTCAGGATGGCGGGGGGCAGGCCGTTTACTTCAGGTTGTAAAACGCAGAGCGGCCTGGGTACACAGCCACATCACCCAAGTCCTCTTCTATGCGCAGCAGTTGGTTGTACTTGGCCATGCGGTCAGAGCGGCTGAGCGACCCCGTTTTGATTTGACCAGCATTGGTGCCCACAGCTATGTCAGAGATGGTGGAGTCTTCAGTTTCGCCAGAACGGTGGCTGATCACGGCGGTGTAGCCCGCGCGTTTGGCCATTTCAATAGCGGCAAATGTTTCAGACAACGTGCCAATCTGGTTGATCTTGATCAGAATGGAGTTGGCAATGCCCTTGTCGATGCCTTCTTTCAAGATTTTGGTGTTGGTGACGAACAGGTCGTCGCCCACAATTTGCACCTTCTTGCTCAGGCGGTCGGTCAAAATTTTCCAGCCATCCCAGTCGCCTTCGGCCATGCCGTCTTCGATGCTGATGATGGGGTATTTGTCTACCCAGTTGGCCAACATGTCGGTCCACTCTTGGGCGTTCAAGGTCAGGCCTTCGCCTTCGAGGTGGTATTTTCCGTCTTTGTAAAACTCGGAGGCTGCGCAGTCCAGGCCCAAAGCAATTTGTTCGCCAGCCACATAGCCAGCCTTATCAATCGCTTCCAGAATCATCTGGATTGCCGCTTCGTGGTTGGCCACATTGGGGGCGAAACCACCTTCATCACCCACCGCAGTGCTGATGCCCCGGTCGTGCAAAATTTTCTTCAACGCATGGAACACTTCAGCGCCGTAACGCAGGGCTTCACGGAAGCTGGGTGCGCCCACGGGAATGATCATCAACTCTTGCAAATCAAGGTTGTTGTTGGCGTGCTCGCCGCCGTTGATCACGTTCATCATGGGCACAGGCATTTGCACCGCACCCATACCGCCAAAATAGCGATACAAGGGCAGTCCAGCCTCTTCAGCCGCGGCACGTGCCACAGCCATAGATACTGCCAGCATGGCATTGGCACCTAGGCGAGATTTATTTTCGGTACCGTCGAGGTCAATCAAAGTTTTGTCCAAGAAGGCTTGCTCAGAAGCATCCAGACCCAAAACAGCTTCAGAAATTTCGGTGTTGATGTGCTCAACGGCCCTCAAAACACCTTTACCTAAGTAGCGCGCTTTGTCACCATCACGCAGCTCAATAGCTTCGCGCGAACCAGTGGACGCACCAGAGGGTACCGCTGCGCGGCCCATGGTGCCAGACTCCAACAATACATCGCATTCCACGGTGGGATTACCGCGTGAATCCAAAATTTCACGACCGACGATATCAACAATAGCGCTCATTCGATTTCTTTCTAGTTCAAAAACACAAAGACAAAAAAGACAAACTGCATGATGTACGCAGTTACTGGAAATTGTTTTCTAAGAATGGATTTTTTTTGGTTACGTAATCTAGTGCTACCAAGGTCTCAAGCAATGCGCGCATGTGTTTCAACGGCACCGCATTGGGGCCATCACTCATCGCTTTGGAGGGGTCTGGATGGGTTTCCATAAAAAGACCTGCCACACCTACCGCTACTGCAGCGCGCGCCAGCACAGGCACCATTTCACGCTGACCACCACTGCTGGTGCCTTGCCCGCCGGGCAATTGCACAGAGTGAGTGGCATCAAAGACCACAGGCGCACCGGTTTCTCGCATGATGGACAGGCTGCGCATATCGCTCACCAAATTGTTGTAGCCAAAGCTGGCGCCGCGTTCGCACGCCATGAAGTTGTCTTCTGGCAGGCCGGCTTCTCTGGCAGCGGCACGGGCTTTGTCGATGACATTTTTCATGTCATGCGGGGCCAAAAACTGCCCTTTTTTGATGTTCACAGGCTTGCCGCTTTGTGCCACCGCACGAATAAAGTCGGTTTGGCGGCACAAAAACGCGGGCGTTTGCAACACGTCGACTACTGAGGCAACTTGCGCTATTTGCTCCTCAGAGTGCACATCGGTCAAAACCGGGACACCCAATTCACGCTTCACCTTGGCCAGTATTTCCAAACCTTTGTCGATGCCAGGCCCACGAAACGTGCCACCGCTGGAGCGGTTGGCCTTGTCGAAGCTGCTTTTGAAAATGAACGGAATGCCCAATGCACTGGTAATTTCTTTGAGTGTGCCCGCAGTGTCCATTTGGAGCTGCTCGGACTCGATCACGCAGGGGCCGGCAATCAAAAAAAACTTTTGGTCCAAGCCAATATCAAAGCCGCAAAGTTTCATCAGGCTACCGCTTTCAGATTTTTACCAGCTGACTGGTGGTCCAGCGCCGCTTTGACGAAGGCATTGAACAACGGTTGTCCATTCCAAGGTGTAGATTTAAATTCAGGATGAAACTGCACGCCCACAAACCAAGGGTGCACCGCCTGTGGCAATTCCACGATCTCGGTCAGGTGCTCACGCTGCGTTAGCGCGGAAATCACTAAGCCTGCTTCGCGTAACTGATCCAAATAGTTCACATTGGCTTCGTACCGGTGGCGGTGGCGTTCAGTTACGACGTTGCCATAGATCCTGTGCGCAAGGCTACCAACGGTCACATCCGAGCTCTGTGCGCCCAAGCGCATAGTGCCACCCATGTCAGAGTTGGCATTGCGGGTTTTGATGGTGCCGTCTGCGTCTTTCCATTCGGTGATCAGCGCAATGACGGGGTGCGGGCTCTCGGGGTCAAACTCGGTGCTATTGGCATCGGTCAGCCCAGCCACATGCCGCGCAAATTCAATGGTTGCGACTTGCATGCCCAAACAGATACCAAGGTAAGGCACTTTGTTTTCGCGGGCAAATCGAGCAGTGGTGATTTTGCCTTCAATGCCCCGTTTGCCAAAGCCGCCCGGCACCAGAATGGCGTCGTACTTGGCGAGCTGGTTCACGCTGGCACTGTCGATGGTCTCTGAGTCCACGTGTTCGATTTTTACGCGCACATGGTTCTTCATGCCAGCGTGGCGCAAGGCTTCGTTGACGGATTTGTAGCTGTCGGTCAGGTCAACATACTTGCCCACCATGGCAATGGTGACTTCGCCTTGCGGGTGTTCTGTTTCATACACCAAATCATCCCAGCGCTTGAGGTTGGCAGGGGGCGTGTTCAGACGCAGTTTGTCGCAGATCAGGCCGTCCAGCCCTTGTTCGTGCAGCATGCGGGGCACTTTGTAGATGGTGTCTACGTCCCACATGGAGATCACGCCCCACTCGGGCACATTGGAAAACAATGAAATTTTGGCCCGCTCTTCATCAGGAATGCGGCGGTCTGCGCGGCACAGCAACGCATCGGCCTGGATGCCGATCTCGCGCAATTGCTTGGCGGTATGTTGCGTGGGTTTGGTTTTGAGTTCGCCCGCAGCCGCAATCCAAGGCACGTAGCTCAAGTGCACAAAGGCACTGTTGTTGGGGCCAAGCTTGAGGCTCATTTGGCGCACGGCTTCCAAGAATGGCAGAGACTCAATATCGCCAACCGTACCGCCGATTTCTACGATGGCCACATCAACCGCGTCAGCCTCGCCAAACCGCGCACCGCGCTTGACGAACTCTTGAATTTCATTGGTGACGTGGGGAATGACTTGGACAGTTTTGCCCAAATAGTCACCACGGCGTTCTTTGTCGAGCACGCTTTTGTAAATTTGACCGGTGGTGAAGTTGTTGGCCTTGCGCATGCGCGACTCGATGAATCGCTCGTAGTGTCCTAAATCGAGGTCGGTTTCTGCGCCGTCATCGGTCACAAACACTTCACCATGTTGCAGTGGCGACATGGTGCCGGGGTCTACGTTGAGATAAGGGTCTAGCTTGATGAGGGTGACTGTGAGACCCCGCGATTCCAGAATCGCAGCTAAGGAGGCTGAGGCGATTCCCTTGCCAAGGGAGGACACCACACCGCCAGTGACGAAGACAAATTTGGTCATGTCCAGGCGAACCAAAAAGGTTCTGTTAGGTGGTAAAGCGAGATTATACGTTTGCCCTCACGCACCAGAGCTGTGCGCTTGACCGCTCTTGCGCTCTGCTACATTGCCATCCATGAATGATCTCGCTGGTAAACATATTGTTCTAGGCCTAACTGGGGGCATTGCTTGTTATAAGGCTGCCGAGCTGTGCCGTGCGCTCATCAAAGAGGGCGCAAGTGTGCAAGTAGTAATGACGGAGGCTGCAGCACAGTTCATTACGCCGGTGACCATGCAGGCCTTGAGTAATCACCCGGTATTTGATTCGCAGTGGGATGCACGCGAGCGCAACAACATGCCGCACATCAACCTCAGCCGTGAGGCCGACGCCATTTTGATTGCGCCCTGCAGTGCTGATTTCATGGCCAAGCTGTTACATGGCAGGGCCGATGACTTGCTGAGCCTAATGTGCCTGGCTCGCCCCATTGACACCGTGCCTTTGCTGATTGCGCCCGCCATGAATCGCGAAATGTGGGCCCACCCCGCCACACAGCGCAATATCGCGCAATTGCGCGCCGACGGTACGCATATTTTGGATGTGGGTAACGGGGACCAGGCCTGCGGTGAAACCGGTGACGGGCGCATGCTCGAATCCGATGAACTGCTACAAGACGTGATTGCTTTTTTTCAGCCCAAGGTACTGGCGGGTCAGCATGTGCTAGTGAGTGCGGGGCCC
>JBEGPS010000226.1:0-8691 GCA_041181325.1 Pseudomonadota bacterium | reverse complement strand
GCGCGCAGCATCTGCAGTGAGATGCACAGCGGCTTTACTGGCATTCGCGGCAACTGCCCCATGAACATTGAGGCCGACTTGCCTGACGTGGGCGCTTTGGTTTGGCGCGACAAAGCGGCAGTGCGCGCCGATGTGGCCCGGCTGGTACAGATGTGGTCCGCGCTGCTGCAAGAGCACGGCGGCCCCCTGCTGTTTGGTGAATTCACCGTGGCAGACGCCTACTTTGCGCCTGTTTGCATGCGCATCAAGACCTACCACCTGCCCGTGCCCCAAGACATCGCTGCCTACATAGACCGCGTATGTGCCCTGCCCGGCGTGGCCGCCTGGATCAAGGACGCGCTAGAGGAGCAAGACTTCCGCGACTTTGAAGAGCCCTATCGTTTGAGCCGATAAACCCGCCCCACTCTCCCCAACCCAATGCAAACCTACCTGGTCGGCGGTGCCGTACGCGATGCCTTGATGGGCCTGGCGGTCAAGGACCGCGACTGGGTGGTGGTGGGTGCCACGCCACAACAGATGCTGGACGCGGGCTATGTGGCGGTGGGGCAAGACTTTCCGGTTTTTTTGCACCCGCAGACCAAAGAGGAATATGCGCTGGCACGCACCGAACGCAAAACCGCACCGGGCTACAAGGGCTTTGCGGTGCACTGCGCACCCGAAGTGACGCTGGAAGAAGACTTGGGGCGGCGTGACCTTACTATTAATTCCATAGCTGCTTACGCAGATCCGACGGGGGCTAACGGCCCATTTGACTCTAAAAACCTATGCGACCCGTATGGCGGTCAGCGCGACATTGCCGCCAAGGTGCTGCGCCACACCACAGAGGCGTTCACTGAGGACCCGGTGCGCATACTGCGCCTGGCGCGGTTTGCCGCCCGTTTGGCCGATTTCACCGTAGCACCCAAAACTCTGGGCCTGATGCAAAGCATGGTGCAAGCCGGGGAAGTCGATCACCTGGTGGCCGAGCGCGTGTGGCAAGAGCTGGCCAAGGGCCTGATGGAGGCGCAGCCCTCGCGCATGTTTGCCGTGCTGCGCGACTGCGGCGCGCTGGCCAGACTGCTGCCTGAGCTTGACCGACTGTGGGGCGTGCCGCAGTCGGTGGAGCACCATCCCGAGGTGGACACCGGCGTGCATGTCATGCTGGTGCTAGACATGGCCGCGCGGCTGCAAGCGCCGCTGGCCGTGCGCTTTGCTGCGCTGACCCACGACTTGGGCAAAGGCACCACGCCGGCCGACGTGCTGCCCCGCCACATCGGCCACGAAGAGCGCAGCGTGCAGCTGCTGGCAGGCGTGTGCAAACGCCT
The DNA here is from genome assembly GCA_041181325.1 of Pseudomonadota bacterium. GTDB lineage: Bacteria > Pseudomonadota > Gammaproteobacteria > Burkholderiales > Burkholderiaceae_C > Allorhodoferax. The sequence goes on along the minus strand of JBEGPS010000226.1, from coordinate 7,387 downwards.
GCGTGTACCCACCGAATGCGCCGAATTGGCACAAGTGGTGGCGCGCGAACACGGCAACATCCACCGCTCCGTCGCGCTGGGCGCAGACGCCGTGGTGCGTTTGCTGGAACGCTGCGACGCCATCCGCAAGCCCGAGCGGTTTGCCCAAATCACCCTGACCTGCGAGTGCGATGCACGCGGCCGTCTAGGGTTGAGCGAAGCACCCTACCCGCAGGCCACCAGGCTGAATCTGGCGCTTCAAGCTGCCCTGTCGGTTGCTACAGATTCAATAGCTGCTTACGCAATATCCACGGGGGCTAAAGGTCCAAAGATAGGGGAATTTGTGCGTAAAGCGCGGGTTGCAGCGGTCGCTCAAGAATTTACCCAACACGAACCAAGCAGGCCACCAAGCTAAGGGAAAACCCTTGGCAAATGTATTTGCATACTACTTTTTGGAAAATTTATTCTGTTTATAATTTATTCAGCATAATTTTTCTAAGTCACCATGGTCACTGCGTCTCCCTCGGTCAGTCAGGCAGTTAGCCCGCCCGCATCGGAAGAGGCTTTGCTGCAAGCCATTGCGCGGGACTTTGACCGTTTAAGCCGACAGCTCAAGCTGATTGCCAGCCATGTGGAGCAGCACCGCGCGCATTTGGGCATTCAGTCGGTGCAAGACGTGGCCACCACTTGCGGCGTGCAGCCGTCTGCAGTAGTGCGGTTTGCCAAACACTTTGGGTTTGACGGCTACACCGGGCTGCAGCGGGTATTTCGCGACCAATTAGCGCAGCAAATATCTCCAGCACGCAGCTACCAGACGCGCATTCGCCAGGCCATGGAGTCCGGCGCGCGCAACCTGAGCAGTGGCGACATTGCGCATGCGTTAGTGGAAAGCAGCATTGCGGGCATGGAAGAGCTGCAGTCGTCCCTCAAAGCACAGGCGTTTGAAGACGCGGTGGACTTGCTGGCCGGAGCGCAGACCATTTGGCTCATGGCCTCGCGCCGCTCGTACCCCGTGTCTACCTACCTGGCCTACGCCCTGCAACACACTGACAAACGGGTGCAGCACATCACGGCGATGGGCAGCATGCAGGACGGCCAGCTGCGCGGCTTGCAGCCCGGCGATGTAATGATTGCCATATCGTTTGCACCCTATGCCGAAGAAACTGTGAGCGTCGTGCGCCAGGCGCATGCCAAGGGCGCACGCATCATCTCCATCATCGACAGCAGCCTGAGCCCTCTGGCACGGTTGTCTGCCAGCGCGCTGCAAGTGCAGGAAACCAGCGTATTCGGTTTTCGTGCCCTCACCAACACCATGGCGGTGGCGCAGAGCCTGTTTTTGGCCCTGGCTTATCGCCTTGAACTTGATTACCAACCCACCCGCAGCAGCTCAAATTAAAAGCACGCGGTTTGAACTTAGCAAGAAAGAAACTTATGAAAAAAGTAGCCCTGTTCGGAGCCGGTCGCATTGGCCGCATTCACGCCGCCAACCTGTCGGCCATGCCCGGTATTGAGTTGGTCGCCGTCAGCGATCCGGTAGCCGCCGCTTGCGCCGATCTGGCCTCAGTGCACGGTGCCCGTGTAGACAGCATTGAAGGCATTTTTGCTGACCAGAGCATTGACGCCGTGGTGATCGGCAGCCCTACCACCACCCACAGCGACCTGATTACGCGCGCGGCACAGTCGGGCAAGCACATTTTTTGTGAAAAACCAGTAGACCTGTCTGCCGAACGCGCCCGCGCCTGTGCGGACGCTGTGGCCAAGGCCAATGTGGCCTGCATGATTGGATTTCAGCGCCGCTTTGATCCCACATTTAGCGAAGCCAAGGCCCGCCTGGACCGGGGCGACATTGGCAACCCCGAAATGCTGGTCATCACCAGCCGCGACCCCGGCGCGCCGCCAGTGGACTACATCAAAAGCTCAGGCGGCATCTTCCGCGACATGCTGATTCACGACTTTGACGTGTTTCGCTGGATTTTGTGCGGTGACGGCGACGAGGCTGCATGGTTGAGCGCCAGCGGCTCCTGCTTGACCGACCCCGCCATCGGCCAAGCTGGTGATATGGACTACACCGCCGTGACCATCAAAACCAAAAAAGGCCGCCTGTGCCAAATCAACACCACACGCCGCGCAGCCTACGGCTACGACCAGCGCTTTGAGGTGATCGGCTCGGTAGGCATGCTGCAATGTGGCAACCACCGCCCCACCGAAGTCACGCAGGCCAACGGCAGCGCCACCCATATCGACAACCCCGAGGCCTTCTTTTTGCAACGTTATGCCAACGCCTACCGCCTGGAAATTGAGCACTTCTTCACCCAGTTGCAAACCGGTGGTGCTTTCAAAACCACGGTAGAAGACGGCGTGCGCGCGCAGGTGTTGGCCGACGCGGCCACTGAGAGTGCCCACAGCGGCAAGGCGGTGGTGTTTTGACCCCCGCCCTGGCCTTCCCACAGGGCCGCAAATACGACTTGGCCTGCCTGGGTCGGCTGGCAGTAGACCTGTACGCAGAACAGTTCGGCAGCAAGCTGGAAGACGCCCGTAGCGTCGCCAAATACCTGGGCGGCAGCTCGGCCAACCTGGCATTTGGCGTTGCGCGCCTGGGGCTCCAAAGCGCCATGGTCTCGCGCGTGGGCAACGAACAAATGGGGCGCTTCCTGCTGCAAACCCTGGAGCAGGAGGGCTGCGACACCAGCCAGGTGCAAATCGATCCTGAACGTTTAACCGGGCTGGTGCTGCTGGGCATCAAGGACCGTGATACCTTCCCGTTGCTGTTTGTGCGCGAAAACTGTGCTGACATGGCGCTGGATGCTGAGCTGATTGACGGCAACTTTATCGCGCAGTGCCGGGCGTTGGCCATTACCGGTACGCACCTGTCTACCCCCGTCACCCGCAAGGCCGCGCAAACCGCTTTGCGCCATGCCAAAACGCACGGTGTGGTGCGGGTGCTGGACATTGACTATCGCCCGGTTCTGTGGGGCCTAACAGCCCGCGGCGCAGGTGAGAACCGCTATGTGGCCGATGCCCTAGTCACTCAACAATTACAGGAAGTACTGCCCGAATTTGACTTGCTGGTGGGCACAGAAGAAGAGTTCTTCATTGCCGGTGGTGTAGCCAACGACATCGTGGCCAGCCTGCGTGCAGTGCGGGCCGTGAGCAGCGCCACACTGGTGGTCAAGCGCGGGGCACTGGGCTGCTGCGTGATTGAAGGTGCTATTCCTGATGACATCGATGACGCTACCACCTACCAAGGCGAGCGCGTAGAAGTGCTCAACGTGCTGGGCGCAGGCGATGCCTTTTTGTCCGGCCTGATGGCCAGCCTGCTGCAGGGCAAAGACTGGGCCGAATCTACCCAAGTTGCCAACGCCTGCGGCGCCATTGTGGTGTCGCGCCACGCGTGTTCTGCGGCCATGCCCACTCCAGCCGAATTGGCCCACTGGTTTAGCGGCACCCGCAACCCGAAGGTAGATGCGGACCAGCAACTCACCCATTTGCACCGGGTAACCGCTGCGCGCCCCGTTTGGGGCGAGCTGTGCGTAATGGCGTTTGACCACCGCAGCCAGTTTTTTGACCTGGCACGCGAAGCAGGTGCCGACGAGTCGCGCATACCTGCCCTGAAAAGCCTGTTGGTGAAAGCCGCCGAACAAGTAGAAATAAGTCATCACCTGAAAGGCCACACTGGTGTGCTAATTGACGGCGGCAACTACGGCGCCGACGCACTGGCCAGCGCCACGGGGCGCGGCTGGTGGGTGGGTCGCCCGGTGGAGCTGCCCGGCTCCCGCCCGCTGCGGTTTGACGGCACCCGCTCTATTGGCAGTGCGCTTATCCATTGGCCTACCGAGCAAGTGGTGAAGTGCCTGGTGCACTACCACCCGGATGACGCTTACCAGCTGCGCCTGGAACAAGAGCAAACCGTGCTGGAACTATGGGAAGCCACGCGCCAAAGCGGCAATGAGCTGCTGTTGGAAATTATTTGCCCGCCCAGCATGACCCCCACAGGCACCCAAGACGCTGCGGTACTGCGCGCGGTAAAACGCTTCTACAACATCGGCGTGAAACCCGAGTGGTGGAAGCTAGCGCCCATGCAGGCCGACGGCTGGACTGCGCTGAATGCACTGGTGCAAGAGCGTGACCCGTATTGCCGGGGCGCAGTGATTCTGGGCCTGAACCAGCCTCTGCAAGTGCTGGCGGACAGTTTTGCGCAGGCTACCAATCCGCTGGTCAAAGGCTTTATGGTCGGGCGCAGCTTATGGGTAAGCGCCTCGCAGCGCTGGCTGGCCAAGCAAATTGACGATGCCGCATTCATTGCAGAAGTGGCAGAGAATTTCGCCACGCTGGTGGAAGCTTGGAGAAAGCGCCATGGCGCAACACCCACCAGGACGGTTGTATGAAAACCACCCGACTTACCACCACCCAGGCGCTGGTGCGTCATCTGGCCGCGCTGCGCATTGAACAAGCCGACGGCAGCATCGTTCCGTATTGCGGCGGCGTGTTTTCCATCTTCGGGCATGGCAATGTAGCGGGCTTGGGCGAGGCTCTGTGGGCCAGCCGCGCAGAGCTACCCACCTACCGCGCGCACAACGAGCAGGCCATGGCCCACGCGGCAATAGCCTATAGCAAGGCCCATTTCCGCCAGCGCATGATGGCGGTCACCACCTCCATCGGGCCGGGTGCTACCAACCTCTTGACCGCAGCAGCGCTGGCACATGTAAACCGCTTGCCGGTGTTGCTGCTGCCGGGAGATACTTTTACATCCCGCGCGCCCGACCCGGTGCTGCAGCAGCTGGAAGATTTCTCGCAAGGCGACTTGAGCGTGAACGATGCCTTCCGGCCCGTGACGCGTTACTTTGACCGCATCACCGCACCACAGCAAATTCTCACCGCACTGCCACGGGCGATTCAGGTGATGACCGATCCCGCGCATTGCGGCCCGGTGTGTTTGGCGCTGCCGCAAGATGTGCAGACGTTTGCGTTCGATTGCCCCAACAGCTTCCTGGAGCCCGAGCTGATTCGCATCCGCCGCCCCGCACCCGACGCGGGCGAACTGGCCCGCGCCACTGCATTGTTGCGCGCGGCCAAGCAGCCGGTGATCGTGGCTGGTGGCGGTGTGTTGTACAGCCAGGCGTGGGACGTACTGCGCAGCTTTGCTGAGGCGCATGGCATTCCCGTGGTGGAGTCGCAAGCCGGTAAAAGCAGCCTGCCCTGGGACCATCCGCTAAACCTCGGCGCAGTGGGGGTGACCGGTTCCCCCGCCGCCAACGAGGCAGCCGCCAACGCCGACTTGGTGTTTGCCGTGGGCACACGCCTGCAAGACTTCACCACCGGATCGCACAGCCTGTTTGCCAAGGCACGCATCCTCAGTTTGAACGTGCAAAGTTTTGACGCGGGCAAGCAACACGGCACGGCTCTGGTGGCAGACGCACGTGTGGGCCTGGAGCAGCTGCATTCAGCCTTGCAAGGCTGGTCAGCGGATGCCGTATGGACAACCCATGCACGCGAACTGGCACAGCGCTGGGTTCAGCGCGTGACAGAACTCACCACCGCTGTACCCACCACAACGCTGCCCTACGATGCTGAAGTCATTGGCGCAGTGCGCGACTCGGCCACCGCACCACTGAACAGCGACAGCCACGACGTGGCCATCTGCGCCGCAGGCACCTTGCCAGCAGAGCTGCACAAGCTGTGGCGTGCCAGCAAGCCCGGTAATTACCATATGGAATACGGCTACTCGTGCATGGGCTACGAGATCGCCGGAGGCCTTGGGGTGAAGATGGCTCGACCAGACCAGGAAGTCATCGTCATGGTGGGCGACGGCTCCTACATGATGATGAACTCGGAAATCGCCACTTCGGTGATGCTGGGTAAAAAGCTCATCATCGTGGTGCTGGACAACCGGGGCTATGGGTGCATTCAGCGGCTGCAACTGGCATCTGGCAGCCCGCGCTTCAACAACATGCTCGACGATTGCATTCCCGAGGGCGGCAACCCCAGTCAGATCGACTTTGCGATGCACGCCCGCAGCATGGGCGCCGATGCCGTGCATGTAGCCAATGTGGCAGAGCTGAAGGCCGCCATGGTGACCGCGCGCGCCGCAACAAAAACCCAAGTGCTGGTCATCGACACGACCCATACCCGCACCACTGACGACGGTGGCTGCTGGTGGGAAGTGGCGATACCCGAAGTATCCGAGCGCATTGAAGTGAACGAGGCGCATGCCCGATACACCACCGCCAAGCAATCTCAAATTCTCTAAAGACAAAGGACACGTTATGACCTGGAATGTACGTATTGGCATCAATCCCATCAGCTGGATGAATGACGACCTGCCCTCACTGGGCGGCGAAACCCTGTTGGAGACCGCCCTCTCAGAAGGCAAAGAAATCGGCTACGTCGGTTTTGAGTTGGGCAACAAGTTTCCGAAAGACGGCCCCGGGCTAAAGGCCAAACTCGATGAATACGGGTTGGCCTGCGTGTCAGGCTGGTACTCCGGCTTTTTGGCAGAAGTCTCTGCCGGACAAACCGATGCTGAGTCAGTCGCAGCAGAAATTGAGCGTTGCAAAGCCCATATGAGCCGCCTGCAATACAACGGGGTCAAGGTGGTGGTGTACGGCGAATGCGCGGGCACGATTCAGGGCAATATCGAAACGCCATTGGCCAAGCGCCCCCGCTTTGCCAATGACGCGTTGTGGGTTGCCTATGGCCAGCGGCTCAACGCCTTTGGAGAGCACCTGCAAGCAACCTACGGCATTACGCTGGCCTACCACCACCACATGGGCGCCTATGTAGAGTCCCCCGCCGACATTGACCACCTGATGCAAGTCACCGATGCCAAATCTGTGGGCTTACTGTTTGATACCGGTCATGCGTTTTACGGTGGCGCGCTGGACCCCAACGCAGCGCTGCAAAAACATATCAGCCGCGTGGTGCATGTGCACTGTAAAGACGTACGACCGCCGGTGATTGCCCAGGCCCGCAACGATGGCTGGAGCTTTTTAAATGGCGTGATCAATGGAACATTTACCGTACCCGGTGACGGCGTGATTGACTTTGATGCGGTGTTGACCTCGCTTAAGCGCGCAGGCTACGAGGGTTGGTTGGTGGTGGAAGCGGAGCAGGACCCTGCCGTGGCTCCCAGCTATCAATACGCCAAGAAAGGCTTTGACACCTTGTCCGAAATCGTTCAACGCCTGAGTAGCGCAGGCTGATATGGTTAGCCCCCTTTTGGCCAAAGCTGTGCCCCACGGGCGTGAGATCGTCAATGTCACCCCCGAACGTGCGGGGTGGACGCATGTAGGCTTTAGAGCACTGCGTTTGCGGGCTGAAGAAGTCGAATCCATCGATACCGGAGTGCGGGAACTGTGCCTCGTGGTGCTGACCGGCACAGTTACCGTCACAGTGGATGGCATGACACATG
>JBEGPS010000225.1:0-12194 GCA_041181325.1 Pseudomonadota bacterium | reverse complement strand
GGTTTGGAAAGCGCGCTCAAGCGCAGGGCCTGGTGTAGCGATTTGTCGCTGAGCCGTGCATTCACCAAACACAGAGGCACCTGCAGGCGCTTGCAAGTGGTCACCATGTTGGGCCATACCTCTGTCTCAATCAGGAGGCCCATGCGTGGCTGAAAGTGCTGCACAAACTGCTTCACCGCGCCCACGGTGTCCCACGGTTGCCAGACCTGCACATCGCCGCTTTGCATCAGTGCTTTGCCTTGCGCGCGCCCTGTAGCTGTGCCGTGCGTAAGCAGCAAGCGCATGCCAGGATACTGCAGGCGCAGCTGCGATACCAGCACAGCAGCTGCACGCGCCTCGCCCAAGGACACAGCATGAATCCAAATAAATCGATTGGCGTTGGGTGCATCTTTAGGTTCGGCCGGCTGCGTGTAATAACCAAACCGCTCGTCCATGGCCTCGCCATAGCCCGGCTCGGCCACCGCCCGGCGGCGCAGTTTGGCGCGCAAAAACGGCTGCGCCAGCCACACCACGCACGCGTAAACCCAGCGCATCATCGGCACAGCACTGGGGTGGCCAAAGCTTCCCAAGCGTCCCACACCGCGTCCACACTGGGCTGCGGGCTGGCAAACACACTCACCTGACGCGCAGGCGAGTCATCGGTCGGGCCCGTGCGCCAGGCAGTATCAAAGTTGTAAATCTGCACATGCGGCAGGTCCAGGGCCACTGCAATATGGCTCAGGCCGCTGTCCACACCTACCACACCGGCGCAACGGGCCATGGTGTCGGTGAGCGTATCCAGCGCCAATGTAGGCCAGACCCAAGCATCAACCAGCTGCGCGGCAATGGCTTCGCTGGTGGCTTTTTCAACCGGGTTGCCGTGAGGCAAGGCCACCGCAAAGCCGCTGTGGTTCAGGCGCTGGCCCAACTCAATCCACGATTCCAACGGCCACTCTTTGTCCGCACGCGACGTGCCATGTACCAACGCCACCATGGGTTTGCGCGGTACGAAGGGGTTGCCTTCTGTCGGATGCCCGTGGGCGGCGGCCACAGCAGGAATGTGGGTCACCGGTGCAACGGCCAAAGCGCCGGGAATCAGGCCGTAATACGCCCGCTGCAAGTCGTCGGGCGAGATTTCATAGCGCAAGGCCTTGGCGCACAGCAGGCGCGCGCGCTGCACCGCGTGCACATGGGGCTCCAGCGTGAATGCGCGGTCTGCCACCCAGCGCGCTGGGGCCTCAAAGCCCGAGCCCTCAGTTTGGTTAGCCATCCCGTACCGCAGACCTTGCGGCGTAGTGCGGACCAACCAAGACACTACTGCAGACTTGGTCAAACCCTGCAAATCAATCACTGCGTCATAGGCCTGCGTTTGCAATGCATTTTTAAAGGCGCGCCACTCTTGGCGCGTTGCGGCATCGAATGGGCTTTTGCGCCAACGGCGCAGCTCGCAGGGGATGACCTGCTCGACGCCTTGGCAGCGCGATACCAGCGGCGCAAATGCGCGCTCAACCACCCAGTCAATCTGCACACCGGGCACTGCCCGGCGCATGTCTTGCACGGCGGGCATGGCATGCACCACATCGCCCAGCGACGACAGTTTGACGACTAAAACTTTACGCACTACAGGTTTCAATGTGCCACCGTCTGAATTTGTGCGTCGGACTTGACTGAACGCAGCAAGGCCATCATGGCGGCCTCAATACGATTCAGCGCCGCCGGAGTTTGACCTTCAAAGCGCAGCACCAGCACAGGGGTGGTGTTGGAGGCGCGTACCAATCCAAAGCCATCGGGCCAATCCACCCGCAAGCCATCAATTGGGTTGATCACTGCTGGAGCGGCAAATGCAGCCTTGGCCAGCAAGGCCTCGACCACCGCATGGGGCTCGCCTTCGTTGCAGGGCACATTCAGTTCAGGCGTTGAAAAACTGGTGGGCAAAGCATTGAGCACGGCATTTGCATCAGCCGAACGGCTCAAAATTTCGAGCAAACGGCAGCCTGCGTAGGTACCGTCGTCAAAACCAAACCAGCGTTCTTTGAAAAAGATGTGGCCGCTCATCTCACCACCCAGAGGTGAATCAACTTCGCGCATCTTGGCTTTAATCAGCGAGTGTCCAGTTTTAAACATCAATGGCTTGCCACCAGCCTCGGTAATGGTTGGAGCCAGCCGCTGCGAACACTTCACGTCAAACACAATGGTTCCACCCGGCACGCGGCTGAGCACGTCTTGTGCGAACAGCATCATCTGGCGGTCCGGGAAGATGTTGGTGCCATCTTTGGTTACGATGCCAAGGCGGTCACCATCGCCATCAAACGCCAAACCCAGTTCGGCTTCACCCGCTTTGAGTGCCTCAATCAAGTCGCGCAGGTTTTCTGGCTTGCTGGGGTCAGGATGGTGGTTGGGAAAGTTGCCGTCCACCGTGCTATGCAGCTCTTGCACATCGCAGCCGATGGCACGCAGAATAGCCGGGGCCGATGCGCCCGCCACACCGTTGCCCGAGTCCACCACAATTTTGATGCGCCGGGCCAGCTTGATATCGTCCACGATGCGCGCGCTGTAGGCTGGCAGCACATCAGCCGTTGTGCGCGAACCACCCGCATTCGACTGCCAGCTTTCGGCCTCCATCATGCGGCGCAACGCTTGAATTTCGTCGCCATAGATGGCCCTACCTGCCATCACCATCTTGAAGCCGTTGTAGTCCTTGGGGTTGTGGCTGCCTGTCACTTGAATACCACTGGTGCACAGCGTACTGGCTGCAAAGTACAACATGGGTGTGGTGACCATGCCCACGTCAATCACTGCAACGCCCGCCTCTTGCAAGCCTTGCATCAGGGCCTGCGACAACTCTGGACCACTCAAGCGGCCATCGCGGCCCACGGCCACGGTAGTTTCGCCCTGCGCCAAGGCAACTGTGCCAAATGCTCGCCCCAAGCCCAAAGCCACATCCACAGTCAAGCTAGAAGGCACTACGCCACGAATGTCATAAGCCTTAAAAATGCTGGCAAAGAGTTGCATACAGTCCCTAAAAATCTATCCGGTGCTAGCCCCGGCGCGTCGCTGGCATTGTAGGCGGGCCGCCCCCGCAAGCAGGCGTGCGTATGATGGCTAACTATGTACCGAACGCTACTAGGCTTGCTATATGAAATACCCATTCAACCCAACCCGTTGTAATTACACCAGTCCGTTAGGTCCTATGGTGTTGGCAGCCCATGCCCAGTATTTGGTTGGCGTGTGGTTTGTGGGTCAGCAACACCAACCCGACTGGGCGCTTTGGCCTACAGATTCAAGCCACCCCGTGTTGATGCAAGCCGTCCAGCAACTCGATGCCTATTTCGCCGGCACGCTAAGCCAATTTGATCTGCCGCTGGACCTGACCAATGGCACAGCATTCCAACAAAGTGTATGGCGTGCGTTGTGTGGCATTGAGTCCGGCCAGACCGTAAGCTACGGCAATATCAGTCAACGTATTGGAAAACCCAAAGCAGTGCGTGCGGTGGGTTCCGCCATCGGACGCAATCCACTGGGCATTGTGGTTCCGTGCCACAGAGTGATAGGCGCCAATGGTGCAATCACCGGATATGCGGGTGGACTAGATAAAAAAATTGCTTTACTGCAACTTGAAAGCAACTTTTGACTGCGCCATCCACAGCCAACCCTACCTCTAAATCTGCCAATAGCGGTCCAACCGGGTGGCTCGTTGAATTTTTCCTATTGGCAGCCATTTGGGGCGCTTCATTTCTATTCATGCATCTGGGTGCTGTGGAGTTTGGCCCTTTACCCACTGCAGGGGGGCGAGTAGCTATCGCCACGGTTTTTTTGTTACCCATTATGTTGGCCCGAGGCCATGGTAAGGAATTGCGCCAACATTGGAAACTCACGCTAACAGTGGGCGTACTTAACTCCGCTCTGCCCTTTGCGAGCATCGCTTTTGCGTTATTGACCATCTCAACCGGGCTCTCATCCATACTGAATGCGACTGTGCCGCTATTTGGCGCTGCAGTGGCATGGCTATGGCTAAAAGACCGATTGCAGGGGTCACGCGTGGTGGGCCTGCTCATTGGTTTTTTGGGAGTCGCATTATTGGCGGGTAACAAAGCCAGCCTGAGCCCCACAGCCTCAGAACTATCTTCCGGTTGGGCTATTTTTCTATGTCTCTTTGCGTGTCTGTGCTATGGCGTTTCAGCCAGCTTCACCCGGCGTTTTTTGGTCGGAGTGCCGTCGCTAGTTTTGGCTGCAGGCAGCCAAGTTGGCGCAACACTTGTACTAGCTCCTTTGACGTGGTGGTTTTGGCCTACGCATGCCGTCAGCACCAAAGCTTGGCTGGCACTGATTGCACTGGGCGTCGTATGCACTGGCGTAGCTTATGTATTGTATTTTCGACTTATTGAGCGCGCCGGCCCGTCCAAAGCCTTGTCGGTCACTTTTGCCATTCCCGTGTTTGCCATCGTCTATGGCGTGGTGCTGCTAGATGAGTCTGTCACTCCGCGGATGATCATCTGTGGGCTCATCATTTTGCTCGGCACATCGCTCTCTGCAGGACTGATCCGCTGGGGCAATAAATAGCACCTATGCGTACTGAATAGCACCCGCCATCACATTGATGCTGAGCGCCAGCACCAGCATGTTGAACGCAAATGCGGTCACGCTGTGCATGAGCGTCAGGTGCCGCATCTGACGCGAAGTAACCACGACATCGGACACTTGCGATGTCATACCGACAACATGGGCGTAGTACAAAAAATCAAAATAGTCAGGAGCGAGTTTCCCCGGGAAATCAAGCCCGCCTCGCCCCTCTTTGCCACGTAACTCTGTTTGGTAGTACAGGTGGGCATACCTGAAGGCAAATATCGCTTGCATCAGCAACCACGATAGCCCAAGTGCGACCAGTGCCAAGCCTAAATGGCCAAGACGCTGCTCCATAGATAAGTCTTTCACTTGCTGAATCATCAGGGTAATGGCAGCAATGCTGGCAAAGACGGAAAGTAGCAGCAACGCGAAAAGAATAAGTCCCGGCTGGTCTTGGGATTGCGCCTTTTCCCGGGTACGCGACGCATCCAACTCAAACGCCAACCACCAGGCCAATGCCAAATAAGTCATAGCACCTGCTGACCAAGCCAACAGCCCCTTGGACTGGATGGCTATAGGCAAAGGCAATAGCGCCACGACAACACCAACAAACACGCCGTAGATCAGTCGCTGGTGCCCAGTAGTGGCAGAAAAGTGTTTACGCATAGCTGTCATTCTCGGATAAACAACCTGATTTTTACTCAACACAGCAAAAAGCCCTGCAAGCGTTAACTTGCAGGGCTTAAATACTTGGCGGAGCGGACGGGACTCGAACCCGCGACCCCCGGCGTGACAGGCCGGTATTCTAACCAACTGAACTACCACTCCTGGTAGTGGCAACATTTACTCTTTAGAGTCAAGTACAACTTATTGCTAAGCTGCTGTTACCAACTTGCGCTTCGATCATCTTGCGATGAATCTTGGCGACCCCACGGGGATTCGAACCCCGGTACTCACCGTGAAAGGGTGATGTCCTAGGCCTCTAGACGATGGGGTCAAAACCTTTTGGACTGTTCCAATTTCAGAAATCTTGGTGGAGGTAAGCAGGATCGAACTGCTGACCTCTTGCATGCCATGCAAGCGCTCTCCCAGCTGAGCTATACCCCCCACTATTGCGTTTTTTATTTCGCAATGTTTGAAAAACTTTTTAAAGAATTTCCGTGTTTCCGAGCCTCAAATTATAGCCACAAAAATCATGCTCTACCAAGTCTTTGCAATACTTTTTCTTTATCGAGTAGTTCAAGCACCGCATCGAGCGATGGGGTCTGGGGCGTACCCAGAACCAACACACGTACAGGCATAGCCAGCTGAGGCATTTTCAAACTTGCCTGTGCCAGCACTTCTTTAATAGCAGTTGCAATGCTCACCTTGTCCCATGCACAGTCCGCCAGTTTGATTGCCAACATTTGCAAAGCGGGCTTAACGGCTTCCGTCACATGCTGCGCCAAGTCTTGCTCACTGGGCTGCACATCCCCATAAAACTTGGCAACCCAGTCCGTCAAGAGCACGGTGGTATCACAACGGTCTTTGAGCAAATCACACACGCGTGCCAGGCGCGCATCAGCTTGAATGCCGCGCTGAATTAGTTGGTTTTGTACCAGTGGGGCTAGCGCATCACCGGTCATGGCCTTGAGGTGCTGGGCATTGACCCAGCGCAGCTTGGCTTCGTCGAACTGTGCCGCACTGCGGCCCAGATGGTCCAGGTTGAACCATTCCAGAAACTGTGCGCGGGTGAAGATTTCATCATCACCGTGGCTCCAACCCAAGCGGGCTAAATAGTTCACCATAGCATCTGGCAAGTAGCCTTCCACGGCGTATTGCGTCACTGGCTTAGCGCCGTTGCGCTTGCTCATCTTCTCGCCTTGCTCATTGAGCACGGTGGGCAAGTGCGCATACACCGGTGGCTCTTTGCCCAGCGCTTTAAAGATGTTGATTTGGCGCGGCGTATTGTTCACATGGTCATCGCCACGAATCACGTGGGTAATGGCCATGTCCATATCGTCCACCACCACGCAAAAGTTGTAGGTGGGAGTGCCATCGGGCCGGGCAATCACCAAGTCGTCCAGCTCGTCGTTACTGAATTCCACGCGGCCTTTGACCTTGTCATCCCACGCCACCACGCCACCCTGCGGATTTTTAAAGCGCAGCACAGGCCGCACTCCTTCGGGCACAGAGGGCAAAGTCTTGCCCGGCTCGGGGCGCCAAGTGCCGTCATAGCGTGGCTTTTCTTTGGCTGCCATTTGACTCTCGCGCAGCGCGTCCAATTCAGTCACGCTCATGTAGCAGGGGTACACCCGGCCTGCAGCTTGCATGTCTGCTAGCACCGCTTTGTAGCGGTCCATGCGCTGCATTTGATAAAACGGACCTTCGTCATGATCCAGCCCCAGCCAAGCCATGCCTTCGATGATCACGTCCACCGCGGCTTGGGTGGAGCGTTCCACATCGGTGTCTTCGATGCGCAGAATGAAGTCGCCACCGGTCGAGCGGGCAAACGCCCACGGGTACAACGCCGAACGGATGTTGCCCAGGTGAATAAAGCCGGTGGGGGACGGTGCGAATCGGGTACGGGTTTTTGTCATGTCAAAGCGTGTTGAGCCCGCGCGACAGGTCGGCGGTAATGTCATTCAGATGGTCGAGGCCGACGGCTACGCGAATCAGCCCTTGACCGATGCCTGCGGCTTGGCGCTGCACTTCCGTCAAGCGGCCATGCGATGTGCTGGCGGGGTGCGCTGCTAATGTTTTGGTATCACCCAAATTGGTACACAGCGACAGCACTTGCATGCTGTCCAATACATGAAAAGCCCGCTGACGGGCGGCCTCTGCGCTGTCCGCCTTAACTTCAAACGACAGCACTGCACCGCCGCAACCTGACTGCTGGCGCATCGCCAGTGCATGCTGAGGATGGCTAGCCAAGCCGGGGTAGTACACACGCGCCACTTGTGATTGTGCTTCCAGCCAATGGGCCAAGGCCAAGGTGGTCTCGGACTGCGCCTTTACGCGCAGTGACAGGGTTTCCATGCCCTTCAGCAGCACCCATGCATTGAAAGGTGCCAGCACCATGCCGGCCGTACGAATCACAGGCAAGAACAGTTCGTCGCGCTGCTTTTGGGTACAACAAATAGCACCGGCCATGACGCGACCTTGTCCGTCTAAAAACTTGGTGCCCGAATGGATGATGAAATCCGCGCCCATTTGAACGGGACGCTGCAAAACTGGGGTGGCAAAGCAGTTGTCCACCGCCAAAAATGCGCCTGCGTTGTGCGCAATATCGGCCAATGCCTGGATGTCACACACCTCGGTCAATGGGTTGGTCGGGGTTTCGGCAAACAGCAGCTTGGTATTGGGTTTGACGGCAGCCCTCCACGCGTCTACATCAGTTTGCGAAACGAAGCTTGTCTCAACACCGAATTTGGCAAACTCGCGGCTGAACATAGGTATGACCGAACCAAATACCGACTGGGAGCAAATCACATGATCACCAGCGCGTAACAAAGCCATGCCCAACAACAGAATGGCTGACATGCCCGACGATGTGGCAATGGCAGCCTCGGTACCTTCCAACGCAGCCAGCCGCATTTCCATGCTGGTGACAGTGGGGTTGCTCACGCGCGAGTAAGTGAACCCGTCTTCTTGCATCGCAAAGCGTGCGGCTGAAGTGGCTGCGCTGGGCTGCACATAACCGCTGGTGAGGTACAGCGCCTCGGAGTTTTCGCCGTACTGGCTGCGGTCAAGCGCGGTGCGCACCGCTAGCGTATCGAGGTGCAAATCGTCAGGTAGAGAATGTTGGGCCATAGGCTTAGTCGATAGGGTTGGGAAGGGCCAAACGCGACGTATCTTCTTGCGACTCGTCACCACCCACACGGTTTTCGTTCAACCGGGCAATGTCACCGAAAGAGATGTCACCCGTAACGTACACACCATCAAAACACGATGCATCAAAGCCAGCCAAATTGGGGTTGAGTGAGCCGATGGCTTTTTTCATACCGTCCACATCTTGGTAAATCAACGCATCACAACCGATGATTTCGCGAATTTCTTCCACCGTGCGGTTGTGTGCCACCAGCTCGCTGCTGGTGGGCATGTCGATGCCGTAGACATTGGGGTAACGCACGGGTGGCGCAGCGCTGGCCATGTAGACCTTGCGGGCACCTGCATCACGCGCCATCTGCACAATTTCTTTGCTGGTAGTGCCGCGCACGATGGAGTCGTCCACCAGCAGCACATTACGGCCCTTGAATTCGCTGGCAATCACATTGAGCTTTTGGCGCACCGATTTTTTGCGCACGGCTTGGCCGGGCATGATGAAGGTACGGCCCACGTAACGGTTTTTCACAAAACCTTCGCGGTAAGGCAAGCCCAATAGCTGCGCCAACTGTGCCGCGCTGGGGCGGCTGGACTCAGGAATCGGGATAACAACATCGATCTCATTCGGTGGCACGGTGGAAATCACACGTTTAGCCAGCGCCTCACCCAAATTCAAACGCGCCTGGTAGACCGAAATACCGTCCATCACCGAGTCGGGACGAGCGAGATATACATATTCAAAAATACAAGGCTTCAGTGTGGGTGCATCGGCGCATTGCTGGGCGTGCACTTTGCCTTGCAGATCGATAAACACGGCTTCACCGGGGTCAATATTTCGTTCGAACTGGTGCAACGTGCCTTCCAAGGTGACAGACTCGCTGGCCAACATCACCGTTTCACCACTGCGACCCATGCACAAGGGACGAATGCCAAACGGGTCGCGAAACGCCAGCACGCCGTGGCCAGCAATCAACGCAATAACAGCGTACGAACCCTTGACCCGGCGGTGCACGTTGCGCACAGCAGCAAACAGGTCGTGCGGGGTCAGCGGCAAGCCGCGCGTGGTCATTTCAATCTCGTGCGCCAACACGTTGAGCAGCACTTCCGAGTCGCTTTCGGTGTTAATGTGGCGGTGGTCGGTGTTGAACAACTCTGCTTTGAGTGCATGGGCGTTGGTCAAATTGCCGTTGTGCACCAACACAATGCCAAACGGCGCGTTCACGTAAAAAGGCTGCGCCTCTTCTTCACTGAATGCATTGCCCGCCGTGGGATAACGCACCTGGCCCAAGCCACAGTTGCCCGGCAAAGAGCGCATGTTGCGGGTGCGGAACACGTCTTTAACCATGCCCTTGGCTTTGTGCATAAAGAACTTGCGCTCTTGTTGGGTCACGATGCCGGCGGCATCCTGACCGCGGTGCTGCAATAGCAACAGCGCGTCATAAATCAGTTGATTAACCGGGGCGTTACTGACAACGCCGACTATTCCGCACATAGATGTTTACTCACGAAGGTATATATTTTCCGAACTCTTCTGGCAGCACAGGCTTCAAGCCTGTAAGCACCACGGACGCAATATGTGCACCCATTGAGGCCTGCCATGCTGGCGACGTCTTCATTGGGGTCATGCCCACAACAACCGTTAGCGCCAGTAAAACAATGGCACCGCGCACCAAGCCAAACAGGGCCCCCAACATGCGGTCCGCTGGGCGCAGCCCGACAGCTGCGACCAGCTTTTTAACCAAAAAGGCAATCAGGCCACCCACAAAGATGCCTGCGATAAACACCACGACAAACCCCACTGCGTAGCGAATGGACTCCGTGGCTCCCGACATGGGCAGCCACTGCGCCGCTGTAGGCGCAAACCACTGGGCCAGCACAAAGGCAGCAATCCAGCTAAATACCGACAACACTTCAAACACCAAACCCCGCCATGCACCAATGACCAGTGAGATCAACAGCACACCCAAGAAAATCCAGTCAAGGGTAGGTAAGGCGTTCATGGCGTTTTACAACTCAAGAATTGCGGAAGACAAGTCAAGTTTTTTAACTTTTTCGCCTACTTTGTCGGCTTCTGCTTTGGACTCGAACGGCCCCACGCGCACCCGAATACGTTTGCCGTCAGCCGTTTCCACCACTTGGGTGTAGGTTTTAAGTCCTGCTTTTTCCAGCTTTTGGCGGGCATCACGGGCTTTGGTCACATCCGCGAATGCGCCCACTTGCACCACAAAGCGGCCTGCTGCTGCGGGCTTGTGATCGACTACCTTACCGTCTAGCAGCGCTTGCGCTTTGGCACCATCTTGCGCTTTCGCTTCTGCCTTCACTTCGGGCTTTGCCACAAGCTTGGGCTCCGGCTTGGGCTCCGGTTTGGCCGCTGGTTTAGATTCAATGACCGTTTCTTCCTTGTCACCTGCTTTGGAATAAGCCACTGGCGGCGTTGTTGCAGCACTTGCGGCTGGCGCAGGTTCAATCGGCGTAGCAGTCAAGGGTTTGACTTTGGCTTTGTCGGGAATTTCGATAGGAATATCTACGGCAATGGGACGCGGCTGATTGTCAAACAGCAAGGGGAAACCCACTACTCCCGTCAACACCAAAATGGCCGCGCCAATCAATCGGTGGCGTGCGCGTTTGCGCAAAACCTCGACGCTTTCGGTGGCTGGCTGGGGGGTGGGATGCTCGTCGCCACCCTTGCGAAACTTGAAAAATGCCATGTTGGAGGTGACTTAAGTCTTCAGATGTTTGGCCTGCAGCCGGGGCACGCCCTGCTGCAAGACGCCGCCCACGGTGTAGAACGACCCAAAGACGACGATTCTATCAGTGGGGTCTGCCGCAGCTATGGCCGCTTGTAGGGCTTGCATCGGGTCGACAAAGGCCTGCGCGGAGGCGTCTTTGCGCGTGTTCTGAGCCACCCAATGCTCTTGAAGCGACGTGCCTGTGGCAGCGCGCGGTGTAGGTAAATCGGTGAAATACCAGCGATCTATCAGAGGATTGACCTTGGCAAACATCGGGGCCAAATCTTTATCCGCCATGGCACCAAACACCGCATGGGTGGTGGGAAAGTAGCCCATGGCATCCAAATTTGCCGCCAGCGCCGCCACCGAATGCGGGTTGTGCGCCACGTCGAGCACCAGCGAGGGCTCGCCAGGAATGATTTGAAAGCGTCCAGGCAGCTCCACAAACGCCAGGCCGTTGCGCACAGCCTGCGCCGTAACCGGCAGTTGCTCGCGCAAGGCAGTCAGCGCAGCCAAAACACCTGCAGCGTTGACCAACTGGTTAGCCCCGCGCAGCGCCGGATAAGCCAAACCGCTGTAACGCCTGCCCCGCCCGGCCCAGCCCCATTGCTGCTTATCACCCGAAACATTGAAGTCCTGCCCCACGCGCCACAGGTCAGCACCTACTTCCAAAGCACGGTCCAGCACGCTTTGGGGCGGCACTGGGTCGCTCACTATCACCGGTTTGCCGGTGCGCATGATGCCGGCCTTCTCAAACCCAATGGCCTCACGCGTGTGGCCCAGCAGTTCGGTGTGGTCCAGGTCGATGCTGGTGATGATGGCGCAGTCGGTGTCGATCAGGTTGACCGCATCCAACCGCCCGCCCAGCCCCACTTCCAAAATGGCCACATCCAGCCCTGCGTGCGCCATCAGGTGCAGTATGGCCAGAGTGGTAAATTCAAAGTACGTGAGCACTATTTCAGAGTCATTTTCGGTGCCGTTTTGGCCCGCAGCCCCCGCCACATCTGCGAAAGCAGCTACTAATTTTGTAGCACTTACCGCTTCGCCATTGAGGCGTAAACGCTCTTCAAAGTGCACGAGGTGGGGCGAAGTAAAGGTGCCGGTCTTGTATCCGGCCTG
>JBEGPS010000224.1:0-4105 GCA_041181325.1 Pseudomonadota bacterium | reverse complement strand
TAATGCAAGGCTTTATTGAAGGGCTAGAGATTCCCCAAGCAGAGAAGAACCGTTTGTTGGCCATGACCCCCGGTAGCTACACCGGCAAGGCGTCTGAACTGGCAAAACGCGTCTGATGGCACTCAAATCCACCATCTACAAGGCCCATCTGCAAATTGCAGACATTGACAACTACTACTACGCCGACCATGCCCTGACGCTGGCGCG
Organism: Pseudomonadota bacterium; assembly: GCA_041181325.1. Lineage (GTDB taxonomy): Bacteria > Pseudomonadota > Gammaproteobacteria > Burkholderiales > Burkholderiaceae_C > Allorhodoferax. The sequence continues at coordinate 3,898 of JBEGPS010000224.1, read as the reverse complement.
CCACCCCAGCGAGACCGATGAACGCATGATGGTGCGCCTGGCAGCACTGGCGCTGAACGCTTACAAGCTGCAGAGTATTTGCAACGGCGACGGCACGCTGGCGTTTGGTGCGGGCTTGTCTGACGTGGAAGACCCTGATGTGTCGCTGACCGACTTTACCGGCCACAAGCGCCTGTGGATTGAAGTGGGCCAGCCAGAAGATAAGCCCATCAGCAAGGCCTGCAACAAAGCGGATGCCGTGCTGCTGTATCCCTTTGCCCATTCCGCCGATATTTGGTGGAAGGGCGTGGAGGGCAAGCTCAACCGCCTGGACAAGCTGCAGGTGTGGCGCATTCCGTCCATCACCTCCCAGGCACTGGCCAAGCTCGCCCAACGCAGTATGCAATTGCAAGCCACGATTCAAGAAGGTGTGTTGATGATGGGCGACGGTGCCAACACGGTGGATATTGAGCCAGTTCGCTGGAAATAGGCTTTTTAGCCTCCGGCACCCGCCAATAGTGCGTAAACAGCTACTGTTTTTATAGCATTCTGACCAGCATCAAAGGCCCTTCAGCGGCCCGCTCAGCGTATTTATTGAACCGCCATGACGACGCATCCAGCGTGATGCGCCGCCAGGTGGCGCGCTTGTCAGCCGGGATCATCTCGGTCCAAAGCTGCACTTCTTCAAACGTGCGTCCACAGCCCTTGCAGATCTCGTCCCCCTGGCTGGTGGAGCAAATGGCAATGCACGGCGTGTCGGGAGTGGACTGGTACCAGTGCATCCACGCATCCAGCGCCTTGGGCGGCATGGACTGGGGGTCGGCCTCCACCTCGTGGTAGTAAATCAACAGCGCATACACCTCGGCCAGCGCACGCGTAGGCGCGGGCAGAGATATGCCGTCCGGCGAGGGCTCCCGCGCGCGCCAGTAGTTGATGGCCGACTCGATGTCGGTAATGTGAATGCCTGCCATAGTGCCTTTAAACGGACGCGCATCATAGCCCGATGCGGACAACTTCCTACTTTGTAAAAGCCCCTGCTTTTTAAAAGGAAACGCAACGCTGTGCTCAAATTTGAATCACGAAGGGGAGTAGCTCCCCGCACTGGTGCAAGCCAGCGCATCAACAAGTCGTCAATACGAAGCATTGCTTCCGGCTTGTTGGGCTCAGCGTTATCACGCAAAGTGGTACGCGAGGAGTCGAGCAAGACCTTCGATTGAAGCCCATGGCGGGCTTGGTCGAAGCGCTCTTGTGAAATCACCCATCACCACAAGTTTCGGCCAGGCGTTGCAGCAAGCATTTCGTCGATCTTTTACTTTGGAATAGCCATGGAATTTTTATCCGCACCCTGGTGGTCTGCCTTGCTGGCGATTATTCTCATTGACTTGGTTTTAGCCGGTGACAATGCCATCGTCATCGCGCTGGCGGCGCGCAATTTGCCGCCCAGCCTAAAGCAAAAAGCCATTCTGTGGGGCACGGTGGGGGCCATTGTCGTCCGTTCTGCCATGACGGTGGGCGTGGTGTGGCTGCTCAAGGTTCCTGGGCTGATGCTAGTAGGCGGACTGGGCTTGATGTGGATTGCCTACAAGCTACTGGCCGACCAAGGCGGCGATGAACACGATGGCCCGATGGCCAGCACGTTTTGGGGTGCCATGAAAACCATTATCGTGGCCGATGCGCTGATGGGCGTGGACAACGTGCTCGGTGTTGCCGGTGCAGCCCATGGCTCGTTTGACCTGGTCATTATTGGGCTGGTGGTGAGCGTGCCGATTGTGGTGTTTGGCAGCACGGTGGTGCTCAAACTGGTAGAGCGCTTTCCGGCCATTATTCAAACTGGCTCTGCCGTACTGGCCTTTACCGCGGCCAAGATGGTGGTGAGCGAGCCGCTGCTGGCGCAATTTTTTGGCACCAGCGCTGCCACCGATTCCATGCAAACGGCTGCGCGCTGGGCGTTGTACATCGTGTCCATTGTGGGCGTGTTGGCTGCTGGGTGGTGTAGCCGGAAGCGCGTGGCTTCCAGCGTGGCAGCACACGAAGCGTAAGCGCTGAGGTGCTAAGCTGCACCGCATGAAAATACTTGTTCGTTGGCTGCTGAGTGCAGCCGCTCTCTTGGCTGTTGCACATTTCTACAGCGGGGTAGAAGTGCGCAGCTTCTCATCTGCGCTGATTGCTGCACTGGTGATTGGCCTGTTCAACGCGGTGTTGCGCCCGGTGCTGGTGGTGCTGACACTTCCGGTCACGGTGCTAACGCTGGGCCTGTTTTTGTTTGTGATCAACGCGCTGATGTTTTGGTCTGCCGCCGGGGTTCTGGACGGTTTTCATGTGCAGGGCTTTACTGCGGCGCTAATTGGCTCGCTGCTGTACACCTTGCTGGGCATGGTGATTAACTCAGCGCTCGACCGCTTGTTCCCGAACAAGTAACTCCACCTGGCGGGTGCGGGTGTCCAGAATGGACGCCTCGATGTGGTCTGCCCCACCACTGCCTTGGCGCACCATGTTTTGGGCAGCCTTGAGTTGCTCCAACGCTGCCGCGTAGTCCAACTGCGCCACACTGGCCTCTGCTTGCGCCCGAATACCAGCCACTGCCTTGCCCCGCGCTGTATCGGCCTGAGCCAGCCACTGCCAGGCCTGGGCATCACGCGGGTGGTCGGCCAGCCAGGTTTGCAGGGCCTGCGCCACTGGCTCTGACTTGCCCAACGCGATGCTTGCCTGCGTATGCAGAAACAGCACGGCGCGGTCAGTGTCAGGCAGTCCTTGCAATAAGGTTTGCGCGCGCGTAGGCGCGCCCTGTGCCAGCGCCAGCTCTGCGCCCAGCAAGGCAGTGGTAAGTGCAGCCGCTGCATTGCTGCGGGTCAGCCCGTCCAAACGCGACCACGTCGCTTGCGCCGCAGCGTACTCGCGCAGCTTTAGCGCAGCCAAGGTTGCGCCGTACAGTGCGGCCACTTGCGCTGGTGTAGTCAATTTGACCAACTCCGCAGAGGCCACTTGGGTGGACCACGCGCGCAAGCCATCCACATTGGCGCTGGACAACACACGCGCTCTGGCGGACACCATGGCATGCACCCAATCGACTGGCACCGGGTCAAGCGGGTTTACGCTTGGGTTGCCTTGGGGCAAGCGACTTTGCATATCCCCCATGCGCTCCGTCGTCAGCGGGTGGCTGCGAAGGTAAGGAAAACCGCCGCTGTCGTTGAGCCTGGAAGCTTGTTGCAGCTTCTCAAACATGGTCACAAACCCCTGCGGCTCAAACCCCGCCTGCGACAACACGCCAAACCCCACGCGGTCTGCCTCGCGCTCCATATCACGGGAAAAATTGAGCTGACTTTGTGCTGCTGCGGCCTGTCCGCCCACAATCATGGCATTGGCCGCGCTTGGGCTGTTGCTAGCAGCTAGTACACCCAAAATCATGGCCCCCATCATCCACGGTGCCATGCTGCTCTGGCGCGATATCAGACGAGAAATGTGCCGCTGCGTCACGTGGCTCAGTTCGTGCGCCAGCACCGATGCTAATTCGTCACGGCTGGTCACCACCCCCACCAGCCCTAAATGCAAGCCCAAATACGCGCCAGGCAAGGCAAACGCATTCACCGTGCGGTCGCGGCCCAGCAGTATTGCCCAGGCAAAGGCGCTGTCAATCTCAGCGGGCAACTCCCCGCGCAAACGTGCTGCCGCCAGCAAGGGCTGCCAAATGGCCTGCACGTATTCCATGATGACCGGGTCATCCAGATAATCCGGGTCGCGGTACAACTCGCGGGCAATACGGTCTCCCAGCCGACGCTCGGCACTGGCGCTCATGCTGCTTGCGTCGCCCAAATTGGGGAGTTGCGAAGCACTACTGGCAGCACTAGCCGTTTGCGATTGGGCCACAATTGGCCCCCACATTTCTATAAAAATAAGAGCTGCTTGCGCAATATAAGCTTGG
>JBEGPS010000223.1:0-11240 GCA_041181325.1 Pseudomonadota bacterium | reverse complement strand
CCTGCGCGAAGCACGCAACCGCGACGATTTTTTGGCCCGCGCCAACACTATTTTGGGCTTCCCTATTGACGTGATCTCGGGTCGCGAAGAAGCGCGGCTCATTTACCAAGGCGTAGCCACCATGCTGCCCGCAAGCGACGAACGCCGCTTGGTGATTGACATCGGCGGAAGATCCACCGAACTAATCCTGGGCCAAGGCCTGCGCCCTACGGTTATGGAATCTTTTCGGGTAGGCAGCATTGCATGGTCTAAGCGTTATTTTGCTGAAGGCTTGTTCACTAAAAAAGCCTTTGAAATAGCCCAGGTCGCCGCCACAGCCGTGCTGGACGAAGCGTTTGATGCCTACCATCCTGACCGGTGGGATATTGCCTATGGCTCTGCAGGCACAGTGGGTGCTATAGGCGACGTGCTTGTATCTGCGGGCTGGCCGGCACGCGTTGTCACACAGGAAAGCCTGGATTGGCTCATGGACAAGCTCATGTCGGCCCAAAGCGTAGAGCGACTGCGCTTGGGTGGTATGCGCGAGGACCGCAAAGCCATCATTGGCGGTGGTGTGAGTGTGATGCGAGCCATCTTCAAGTTACTCAATATCAACCGGATGGAAATGGCAGCTGGTGGCCTGCGCCATGGGCTTATCTGTGACCTGCTGGGCAACACCGGCATCGCTGGTGATCTACACCAAAAAAGCGTGCAACGTTTAGCCACCAAATTCAGCGTTGACACAGCGCATGGACAACGCGTTGGCCATGTGGCCACGACACTTTTGAGTCAACTCCAAGGCAGTGCTGATAGCGCTACCCAAAATCAATTGACCCGCAAGTTAACCTGGGCCGCACAGCTTCATGAAATTGGCGGCCATATCTCTCACAGCGACTGCCACAAGCATGGAGCCTATATTTTGGACAACGCGGATGCCATGGGCTTCTCGCTATCCGAGATGCACCGCTTGAGCCTGTTGGTGTTGGGCCATCGTGGAAAGCTGCGCAAGCTGGAATCGTCGTTGGCTGACCCAGGGTTTGCTTCACAGCTTTTGGCACTTCGCTTGGCCGTTATTTTGTGCCATGCCCGTCGCGATCCCGACCTGCAGGGTATGACGTTGACAAGTGATGCCAGCAATCCGGCAGCCATAACGCTGCAATGCCGCGCGGGCTGGGCAACTCGCTTTCCACAGTCGGCTTATTTGCTGCGTGAAGAAGCGCTGGCTTGGCAAAAAACACCATGGTCATTGGTGGTCATCTAACTTAAACCAAGGCCTTAAACCATTCGCTGCAACACGGCCACGCCGGCGCGCTTGGCATCGTGTTTGGCCAAAGCAGCGAGGTTGGCTACGTCTTCAGCCCGTGAGTACTGACTGCCGTCGATTGCCACTGCCCCAATCGACACGGTCGTACAAGGGAAAAACCGCATCACGCCATGCCTGTCTTCAGCCTCAATGCCGCCAGCTAGGCGCGCCGCGGCATCAAACATCTCCAGCGCACGCGCATTGAAGTCGTTAACCAGCGCGTCACAACGCTGCAACCAGTCTTGGCTTTGAAAGAGCAGAATGAAATCATCGCCGCCCACATGGCCTAAAAAATCGCGCTGTGCATTGCACTGTTCCATCGCGATACGCGACAAAAGGCGAATCATTTCGTCGCCACGCCAATAACCGTAATAGTCGTTGAATGGCTTGAAATTGTTCAGGTCGGCGTAGCAGGCAACAAAACGCACCTTCTTTTTGAGCAAACGCTCCATGTGCAAGCTGATGGGTATGTTGCCCGGCAAAAATGTCAATGGGTTGGCGTGGCGGGCGGCCTCAATGCGCGTTTCAGTGACTGAACGTACCAACTGATCGCCGGTGCCCAAGCCTACGTAGCGCCCATTGTCAGTCACGATGAAACCATCTAACAAATAGCGCTGGTCTTGCGAGGTGAGTATGCCCACCAGCTCGTCAACACTGTGTTCACGCTCCACCACGCGAGGTTGGTCGTTAGCGTGTACGGCGCATGACTTGCGGCCCCACACCTCGCGGTAATACAGTTTCGAGTATTCATTCATAAACTGCACGCGGTTAATGATGCCAACTGGCCTGTCACCTTCAAGCAACGCCACAGCATGCAGCTGGGTGTTTTGTAAAAACACTGCCGCCAGCTCGTCATTGGTTGATGCCCCTGTCACATGAGGGGCCTCGACCAAGGCCACATTACGCAATTGGCCGAGTACCGACGCGCGGCTTAACTCAGGAAACACTGCCACTTGCCGCTCCCCTAGCACCCGCTGCGCATCAGCATTGACGTAGCGCACCGGGTTGCGATCCGGGTGGCCCAAAAAATAACCTTGACCGTAACTGATGCCCAGATCTCGAAGAACCCGCATATCCTCGGCAGTCTCGATGCCTTCAGCCACCAACTCGCTGCCAAACACCGAGGCAATTTGCTGCAGCGCTTGAATGGTTTTGAGCTTATCACCATGTTCGCTAATGTCTTTGGTGAAATATTTGTCAATCTTCACTACCTCGGGCTTTAGCTGGGACCACAAGCGCAGGCTAGAGCGTCCGTCACCAAAATCATCTAACGCCAGCGACATACCCTGCGTGCGCAGCTGGCGCACCACATCAGCCAAATGGTCCATATCATCGACCCGCTCGTGCTCAGTAATCTCAAGCACCAGCATGCGTGCTGCAACGCCCATGCTACTGATCAGTCTGAGCAAATCATCACTGCCGTGCTGACCATGCAAATGGGTTAATGCATTGGCACTGATGTTCACAAACAAGCGTCCAACCATGCGCAGGGAACCCCAAGTGCGCAGTGCTGCGATCAAGCAGGCGTATTCAAACTCGTAGCCCAGCCCCTCGTCAGCGGCAGCGTGCAGCAAGGCATCCGGCGTATGCAACGCTGTGCCTTGCGGGCCACGTATCAATGCCTCATGGGCGTACACAGTGCCGTCAACCATGCTGACAATGGGCTGAAAAACCGGGGATAACCCCCCCACACGCAACACCATCTCTAGTGGGCCAACGCCACCGCTGATGGGCACCGACAAATTGCCTGCAATTACGGGGCCAAAGCTAGGGCGTACCGCGGTGCGATTTCTGCGCGCAAAAGGCAGCATCGGTGCAATGTCCATACAAACTCCCTCGCGTGGTTAAGTGGTGGAGGTTAGGCCTTCAAAATGTCAGCCACGTGACAAATTTGTTCGATCACCCATAGGCCGTCATCCAGCGGCAAGTCATGCCCCGCCGTGGGGTGCAGTCGCAGCGGCACCTGCCATTGATCCGCGAGACGCTCTGAGCAATGTACCGATACCAAGTGGTCGTGACGACTTGCCAAAATCAACGTTGGCACAGTCGGCTTTTCAAGACGCACACGGAACCGTGCTGCCGCCCAAAGCTGGCGCAGTGCGTTGCGCCGAGACACGGGGTACTGAGCGTGCCATTGCACCCACTGTGCCAGTACATCATCGTGCGGGGCGTTGCTAGTCATGCGCAATATGGCGCGCTCCCATTGCACAGCGGGCGCACGCCCCAGCAGCAGACCCAGCAACGCAGCGTAATTACCCACACGCAGGCGGTGGTACACGGGGCTCAAGGGGCGCATGCTGGTGTTGATTAGCACTTGCGCATGCACTTCATCGAGGTGGTCTACCGACCATTGCGCAGCCACCATGGCCCCCATCGACATTGCCAGCAAGTGGAAAGGCCCGGCAATATTCATGGCCCGCAACTGTTGTCTGCATGAAAGTACCATGCCACGCACAGTAGATGGGCTGGGCTGGTTGTGCAGCGCGCCGTTGCCCGGCAGGTCTAAGGTAACTACGCTAGCGCCAGGCATTACGTCCCGAAATTGGTCTACAAAGCAACCCCAGTGGCGCTGCTCGCGCACCAAACCTCTTAAAAAAACCCATGTTGCCATGCGTAACAGCCCTCCTTTAATACCACTCCTGCAGGGCTTGGGCGTGGTGCTGGGCGCGTAGCTCCGCACGGGGCAGCCACAGCGCATGCCCCGACGCGGCCCGCGACAAAAAATCCAAAAACTGCTGGTGTTGGCGCAGCACCCGCTGCTGGCGGTGCTCTATCAGAGGATTAAAAATACCGTGGCGCGAAAACAGTTGGCGCGGATTCTTTTTCACCCACAGCCACGAACCCATCTCCAGGGTAAGTGGCAAAAACAATCCCTGCCCTTTGGCGCAGGCTTGGCGGTACAGGTGATCCCACAAGTCACCATGAGCCAGATACTGCAGGCTTTGGGGCTCGAAGATGTAGCGGTGGTGGCTGTGCGACTGCACAAATATATTTTTCAGCGCGTGAACCTCGGCCAGATGGGCAATGGGCGCGCGAGTGTGAGCGTAGGGAAACCAAATACGGTCACTGCTGCCAAAGCCGGAATGGCAGTCCACCGCCAGACTGAAGCGGCGGCCCAGCAACTCTGCAGCCACCACGTCACACATTGCCTGGCTCTCAATTTCCATCGACCCTAGCGCGGGCCCACGGTACCACGGTAGGCGTGCGCTTAGCCGCTGCCCACCCACTAAAAACGGAACCGGCTCTACTGCATCCACCGGCGCATTGCGCATCAAATCAACGCCGCGTGGGTTGGCCCGTGTACCCAGTCGCATGCCTCCCGGGTTGACGATTGGCATAAACACCAAGCGCACTGATTCAAGCTGCTTGTGCAAGGTGCTATCCCACTGCAAGCGCATGACCAAGCTTTGCAAATATGCAATCACTACCTCGGCCCCAATGCGCTCTAGCCCATGCACTCCACCAACGTAGCCCACAGCGGGCACCCCTGAGTCGGGGTTGCCCATAGTTACAACATGCAGCGGATACGCCGCGGCACCGCCCATGGGTACAGTGGCTACCACACGCGACTGAAGATAGTGGCCACCCAGCTCCACGATGCGTTCCAGGGCAGCAAGTTCAGGTAGTTCAGATGTCAACACAGCGTAAGAGCATAGCCGTGCACATGCCGCTGACACAGCGTATTTGCTCTAAGTGTGGGGTTTTCGCTGCGACACACGGGTGTCATATTGGCAGGCTACTTTCACGCATTGAGTTAACGGAATGAATCACCATGTTTTCCAACGCCACATTTATACGACTGGTTGCCGTGCCCGCATGCGTGTTGTGGGGCTTGAGAGAGTTTCTTGCACTGCAACGGGCGCAAGGGCGCATTAAAAAAATAACTTCATCCAATTGACACGCGTAAGTCACACTGAAGTCACACGCTAGAACTATCGTCGAAATATTGATAACCATTCGCGAGGGGACGCATCATGATCTGGAAATTTCTCGGTTTGCAAAAAATGCTAGACAGCCTGTTTAACGAGGGCTGGTGCCATTTGGGTTTACCAGAATGCACTGACATGGGTGACGCACTGCTCACCGATTAGCTATAATTTTGATAGCTGATTACGGATATTACACGTGTGCTTTACCGGGTAAAAAAGTTGCGTAACCGATGCAGCGGTTTTATTCAAAGAAATCACTGCCTGCTTTGTGCGCTTTGACAGATCGCTGCAGCACACCGTCATACAAGCCGCAGCCGTGGTCTGCAGATTTCGGATTGGCATCAAGATAGACTTGGCTATAGCAAAAGCTAACAGCGTTGCCATCTTCGAAACAACTACCGAAACGGCCAACACCGACCAAGGCGCATTAACCGACGTTTGCATACATGCATCCCGATGTGCAGCGGCGCTCACCTTTAGAAAAGCTCAGCGAGCCAAACAACAGCGTGCGAATTTGGAATTTCACTAAAGCACGGATCACCCCTTTTTCCAACTGATTTCCAAAAGTCACTTAAACGATATAAACTGTATATACCGTTTAACAAGGAATGCCATGAATTCAACGCCTAAAACCACCAACACAACGGCCGAACCGGTCGCACACTCCACAACGACTGCCACAGCGCCAGCCCACGTTGTAAAAGCGGTGGTCACTACAAAAAAAGTAGCAGCTACTAAGCCCATGGTTAAAGCTGCAAGTAAACAAACCAAGGTGGGAGCTGTGGCTAAACCGGCACGTAAAGTTGCCGCTAAAACCGCACCTAAACCCGCGCCTAAACCTGATGCCAAACCTTTCAAAACGAAAAAGCCAAAAATGGTTCGCGACAGCTTCACCATGCCCAAGGCAGAATTCGCTGTTATCGAAACATTAAAAGTACGCGCCGCCGCACTCAAAGTGCCAACCAAGAAAACCGAAATGATTCGCGCCGGCATCAAAGCACTCGCTGAGATGAGCGACACCGCATTCTTGAATGCAGTGCGCGCTGTGCCCAACTTAAAAACAGGTCGCCCAGCAAAAGACGAATAACGGCCCTTGCGACCGAGGGCAAATAACCAGCGTTAGAGTAAATCAGGGGTCTGCACGGTAACAACCACTGTCTGCCCGCCCGCCTCGCGTTCACGGTAGCGCAGCCACCATACGGACCCTTTCTTCACAGCGCATTCGCCCTCGCTTAAACCTATCAGCCGAGCAATGGTCTGCCCCAATGTGGGTTGGTGGCCCACCACCAGCACACAGCCTTTGGCATGGGGCCATTGGACCAAACCGAGCAATTCATCCACATTCGACAGCGGTGCAATAGCGGATGCAGTTTTATATTTGCGCCCCAACGCTCTGGCGGTTTGTTGCGCGCGCTCTGCAGGGCTGGCAAACACTTTTGCACCATCGGGCAGCTGCCTGTCCAACCATGCGGCCATGCGCGTGGCCTGCTTGTCGCCTCGGGGAGTGAGCGTGCGGGCCATATCGTCGCCCACCAATTCCAGATCAATCGCCTCGGCATGACGCCACAAAATCAAATCCATAGCAGCTTCAACCTTGGTAATTTTTTCTTCGCTTTTATTCGTATTTGATAACGATTGCTAGCGTTTTCCTTGACGGCCATAGCGCGCCATCAACGCCTCTTGGGCGCCATGCGGCAGCTGGTTTGTGCGGGGTTTGCAATGCACGTATGTGCCGTCGGCCCCTAACTCCCAAGCGTCCACTGCATCGTGCAAATACGCCACCAAGCATTCGTCCACCAGCCGCTGGCGCTGCTTGGCATCGGTCACTGGCCAAGCCAGCTCTACCCGTCTGAGCATATTGCGGCTCATCCAGTCTGCACTGGACAAATACAGAGTTTCAACCTCGTCTTCGCAAAAGTAAAACACCCGCGAATGCTCTAAAAATCGGCCAATAACGGAGCGCACGCGAATATTGTCGGTATGCCCCACAACCTGCGCAGGTAGCATGCAGGCACCCCGCACGATCAGGTCAATCTTGACCCCCTGCTTACCAGCGCGCATCAGGCTGTGGATCAGCGTGTCGTCAGTCAGAGAATTCATCTTGGCCACCACACGGCAGCTGCGCCCCTTGGCCGCGGCCTTGCCCAATGCGTCAATTTTGGCAATGAAATTGCGGTGCAACTGAAATGGTGCCATCCACAACTTGCTCAGGCGTGGCAGCTTACTCTGGCTGGCAACGTGTACAAACACATGCTCCATGTCGGTGGTCAGCGCTGTGTCTGCGGTGATGTGGCTCACATCGGTGTAGAGCTTTGCGGTGCGCGGGTTGTAGTTGCCAGTGGACAGATGGCCGTAGCGCTTGAGCTGCTTGCCCTCGCGCCGCGTGATCAGCATCATCTTGGCGTGGGTCTTCAGACCCACCACGCCATACACCACTTGCGCACCAATTGACTCCAGCATTTCTGCCCAGTTGATGTTGGCCTCTTCGTCAAAGCGGGCCTTAAGCTCTACCACCACCATGACTTCTTTGCCGCGGCGCACAGCTTCACGCAACAAGTCCATCAATTCTGAGTCCGTGCCAGTGCGGTAAATGGTTTGTTTGATCGCCAGAACATTGGGGTCATTTACCGCTTCGCGGAGGAAATCGAGCACGCCACCAAAACTCTCAAACGGCTGGTGAATCACGATGTCGCCTAGTTTAAGCTGGTCAAAAATGGGTTGGCTCGAATTCATCTGCTGCGGGTACGAGGCCTGGTAAGGCGCGTAACACAGGTCGGGGCGATCTGCCAAATCAATCAACTGCGTCAAGCGCACCAAATTCACCGGGCCGGGCACCCGGTACAGCGACTTTTGGGGCAGCTCAAACTGTTCCAGCAAAAAGTCAGACAAATGCTGCGAGCAGCCCGCCGACACCTCTAGCCGCACTGCTTGACCATAATGGCGATGCACAAGGCCTTGGCGCAGCGCTGTGCGCAGGTTTTTTACATCCTCTTCGTCCACGGCCAAATCAGAGTGGCGTGTGACCCGAAACTGCGAAAATTGCCCCACCGTGCGCCCCACAAACAACTCAGGCAAATGTGCACGGATCACGCTAGAGAGCGACACGAGTACCACCCCTGCGCCAGCTACTTTCTCGGGCATGCGAATCAAGCGCGGCAACACCCGAGGAATTTTAACGATGGCGATTTCGTTTTCCCGTCCAAACGCATCCTGCCCACCCAAGCGCACAATAAAGTTCAGCGACTTATTGGCCACCTGAGGAAATGGGTGCGAAGGGTCTAGCCCGACTGGAATGAGTAATGGCTTAACTTCACGCTCAAAGTACTGCTTTACCCACGCACGCTGAGCTGGGTTGCGCTCACCATGCGACATGATGCGAATGCCCTCTTTGGCAAATGCAGGCAGCAATTTTTCGTTATAAAGCGTGTACTGTTGCGCCACCATGGCATGCAGGGCGCCGGACAAACGTTCAAATGAACCCACCGTGTACTCACCCTTATGGTCATTGGCATTGTGGGCAATCACATGGGGCTCGGCACGGACCTCAAAAAACTCATCCAGGTTCGAAGACACGATGCACAAGTACCGCAAGCGCTCCATGAGAGGCACATCGTCGCGCACTGCCCAGTCCAACACACGGGCGTTAAAAGCCAGAATGCTGTGATCACGGTCCAACAGCGGTGGCGGCTCAGAATGAAGGCCACCTAATGGCTTTTGAATCGATGATGGCATGCAAAAAATCCTGACGGAGACAACGGAGTGAACGATTGTTTACGTTTTTAATGACATTTATGTGACAACCAACAACGGAGACTTCATGATGATCGCCTGCATTGCAGGCGCACTGTGTGTGCTACCTAACTCAACCAGCAGGTCATCCCAGCAAATCAACTCCAACCGACCATCCATGTGCTCTGCCGACGCAGTGCGCATTTAGGCCCCCAAAAAATGCTTGCGATAACGCGCTGGCAAGTCAGCAATACGCATGAGCATGGGGAGGTCTGCCGAGTTGAAGTCTGGATCCCACGCCGGGGCACCCAGCACGCGGGCACCCAAACGCAAATAGCCTTTGATCAGCGCAGGCGGCTCTACATCCAACGAGCTGTCCAGCCGCTCCACTGGCAAAGGCAGGCGGGGGCGCACGTGGTATTCGATGGGAGCCAAATGGGTGCTTTGCAATTGCTGCCAAATACTGGCTGCTACATCGCCGCTGACGATGCCGTTGTGCAGCATGGGAATACTGGCACAGCCAATCATGGTGTCAAGCCGATTGCGCACCATGAATTCTGCCAAGGCGCTCCACAGCGCCATGATCACACCGCCGTGGCGATGGTCGGGATGCACGCAGCTGCGGCCCAGCTCCACCATGCGTTCGCGCAGGGTGCGAAGGCGCGTCAAATCAAACTCGGTATCGCTGTAAGTGCTGCCCACACGCTTGGCCTGTGCCGGGGTCAACACGCGGTAGGTGCCAATGACTTGGCGAGTAGCTTTATCGCGCACCAACAGGTGCTCGCAATAGTTGTCAAACAGGTCAATGTCGTGCCCAGCAAGAGGGGTGTTCAGGCGTGCACCCATTTCCCCCACAAACACTTGATAGCGCAGCCGCTGGGCAGCGCGCACTTCGTCTTGGTGGCGTGCCCAGGAGACCTCGATGCCACCTGACGCAAATTCAGACTCTCTTCGCGCCAAAGCCGGTTCGGCCAAGGTGGCACCAGCGACTACACCGCTGGCTTGAAGAGTGATGGGTTGTATGTCGTTCATGTGAATCTCCAGCTTTACTACTGGTGGATTTTGGACACCACTGACGACATATTCGTGGCACTTCAATGAAGATTACGTGACACGCTACTGCCAGCGTCTTTCACAACTTCACTAATATTTCTAGTATTATTGAAATATGGAATCAAAAACTGTTGTTAAGGCGCTGGCTGCGTTAGCCCAGTCGTCCCGGTTAGAAATTTTTCGCACTCTGGTAGTAGCCGGTGAAACGGGGCAAACCCCTGGCGTGCTGGCAGAAGCGCTGGGCGTAACACCCAACACGCTGTCGTTTCACCTCAAAGAGTTGATGAATGCCGACCTGGTAACGCAGGAGCGCATGGGCCGCAACCTGATTTACCGCGCCCAGTTTGACCGCATGAACGCCGTGTTGGCCTACCTCACCCAAAACTGCTGCCAAGGCCAGCCTTGCCTCACGGATGCAGCTACGACCTGCGATTGTTAGCCGGTTGTCGACCCCTATTTGCCGTATTTTCGAATCAACTTATCCGGAGCTTGTATGACGCCTCAACCCCTCAACGTTCTTTTTTTGTGCACCCACAACTCGGCGCGCAGCATTCTGGCCGAAGCCGTGCTCAATGACATTGGTGCGGGCCGTTTTCAAGGTTTCTCGGCGGGCAGCAGCCCACGCGAAAACCAGCAGCCCAACCCAATTGGCTTGCAAACCCTGCAACACGCGGGCATCTCTACCGAAAGGCTGCGCAGCAAAAGTTGGGACGAATTCGCCCTACCCGACGCACCCCACATGGATCTGATCATCACCGTGTGCGACAACGCCGCTGGCGAGGTCTGCCCCTACTGGCCTGGCAAGCCTGCCACCGCCCACTGGGGCTACGCCGATCCATCCGCAGGCGACGGCACCGATGCCGAAAAAGCCGAGGCCTTCCGCCAAACCCTGCATGCCATTCGCCGGCGCCTGGAGCTGCTGGTCAATTTACCTGCAGACAAGTTGAGCAAGATGGCATTGCAAAACACGGCCAAGGGCCTGGCATCCACATGAGCAACGTCGACTCTTCGATTGCCCCCATGAGCGTGTTCGAGCGCTTCCTTACGGTGTGGGTGGCTTTATGTATCGTGGCAGGTATTGCACTGGGGCAGATAATGCCGGGCGTGTTCACCGCCATTGGTGCCATGGAAGTTGCCAAGGTCAATTTGCCCGTGGGCCTGCTGATCTGGGTGATGGTGATTCCCATGCTGGTGAAGGTGGACTTTGGCTCGCTGGGCGAAGTGCGCAAGCACGTCAAAGGCATTGG
>JBEGPS010000222.1:0-2594 GCA_041181325.1 Pseudomonadota bacterium | reverse complement strand
GGCTGGGGGAACGAGACAAAACCCGCCGCACCGGCCTGAAACGGACAACCGCCGCCCAGCGAGTTCGGCTCATAGGCCACACGGCCTTTTGGAATAGCCTGGCGGTGCAGCCCATCGCGCTGGTTGTTGGCTACGGACACGAGTGGCGCGTTGATCGGTAGCTCGTGAAAATTAACGCCGCCCAGCCGCGTGATTTGCGTGTCCAAGTAGGAGTGAATGCGCCCCGCCAGCAACGGGTCGTTGCTGAAATCGATGCCGGGCACCACGTGCGCGGTGCAAAAAGCCACTTGCTCGGTCTCGGCAAAAAAGTTGTCCGGGTTGCGGTTCAGCACCATGCGCCCCACAGGCGTGACCGGCACCAGTTCTTCAGGGATGAGCTTGGTGGCATCGAGCACGTCAAAGCTGAAGGCTTCAGCCTGTGCCTCGGTGAAGATTTGAAACCCGAGTTCCCACTCAGGAAACTCGCCTGACGCAATGGCTTCCCACAAATCACGCCGATGAAAATCGGAGTCGGCACCTGATATCTTCACGGCTTCGTCCCACACCAGCGAATGGGTGCCCAGCTTGGGCTTCCAATGGAACTTGACGAAGTGCGATTCGCGCCGCGCATTGATCAGCCGGTAGGTGTGCACGCCGAAGCCCTGCATCATGCGAAGGCTGCGCGGAATGCCACGGTCCGACATTACCCACATGAGCGTGTGTGTGGTCTCCGGCATCAGCGAGGCAAAGTCCCAAAAGGTGTCGTGGGCTGACGCAGCCTGCGGCATGCCGCTGTTGGGCTCGGGCTTGACGGCATGAATCAGGTCGGGGAACTTCATCGCGTCTTGAATAAAGAACACCGGGATGTTGTTGCCCACCAAATCCCAGTTGCCTTCGTCGGTATAAAACTTGACGGCAAAGCCCCGCACATCGCGCGCAGTGTCGCTAGAGCCCCGTTCACCGGCCACGGTAGAAAAGCGCGCAAACACCGGCGTGATCTTGCCCGCAGCCTGGAACGGCGCCGCACGGGTGATCGCCGTCATCGGCGCGTAGGCTTCAAAGTAACCGTGGGCTGCCGAGCCACGGGCATGCACGATGCGCTCGGGAATGCGCTCGTGGTCGAAGTGGGTAATTTTCTCGCGCAGGATAAAGTCTTCCAGCAGCGTCGGGCCGCGCAAACCGGCCTTGAGCGAGTGTTGGTTGTCGCCCACCGCAACGCCCTGGTTGGTCGTCAGGGTCTGGCCTGGGCTCCGGGCCTGAAAGGCTGCCTGCGAGTCTTCGCTTGGCGGGGTGCGTGGTTTGGAATTCATGGGTACCTTTCGCCTTTCGGCGTTGTGGGTTTACCGCCGGGGTCGGGGGTTGGGGTGCGCAGTTAGCGCACAAACAGCGCGATCAAAATGATGATGGGAATAGGAATGCCAAGAAATAAAAGAAGCAGAGAGCGCATGGTGGCCTTACTGTGGGTAGATGAAAGTACGGACCTAACTCAGGCATCGCGGCGTTTGCCACCGAACGTGGCGGCCAGGCTGGCCACAAACGCGCCAATGAGCAGCGACACAAACAGCCACAGTGCGCTGTAGGCCGAGGCCTTGCGGGCTTTGTCAGTGGCTTCGCGCGAGGCCATTTCAGCGTCGTTCAGCTTGGCCTGCGCCTTGGCGTACAGGTCAACCACGCGCTTTTCTGCCTCTGCTTGTGCCAAGCCAGTGCGCTGGGCAACTATTTGTCCCACGTAGCGGACGTCCTCGGCGGGCAGCATTTCAGACCGGCTCATGTTGGTGAAAATGCGACCCACCTCTGCGATGTCTCTGCTGGTAGCGCGATCAAGGGCGTCGCTGCCATTGGCGGTCATGGTGGCTGATGTTGGTGCAGTAGCTCCAGCGTCCCGCCTGAACAACGCATCGATAAAGTAGCCCATCGCACCACTGGTGCTGGCCTGGGGCAACCCGGCAGCGACAGCAGGTACACCACCCACCACAGAGGCGCCTGCCTGCACACCGCTGCTAAGAATGGAACCGATCACCGAGGTCAGCAACGCGGCAGTGGCCAAGGACGAAACAGCCCAAGACAAAAAGCCATGCGCCGTGTCACGGAAATACACCTCATCACGGTGCACTCCGGTCCACCTGGTGCGCAGGCGGCCTGCCAAATAGCCGCCCATGGCCGAGGCCAGCAGCTGCGTGATGGTTAGCCAAACAATGGTTGACATCCCAAAGGCCGAGGCGCTTACCCCGTCGCGGGTCCACGGCGACACAGACGAGAGCCCAAAACCAACACCCAGAATAAGCAAAATCAGCGATAGCGATGCAGCTGCCGCTGCACCCGCAATGATGGAACCCCACGAGACAGCGCTGAGGGTTGGCACGGAGTAGTCGTTAGTTGACAGGGGGGCAAGGGCCATGGATCGTCCTATAGGTGCAAAGCCAACCGAACGCCGGACCTTTCCGACAGCTCGTGCTTTGCGCATCGGCGTGATAGTAGGAATGTCAAGAAATAGGGTCTGTGCGTTTTCGCACGTCACATTGCGGCCCCCGAGATGCGGTATTCACCAGCGGGACAGGCCGATCAATTACACCAATAGGGCACGGGGGATACGTTGGCGGCACTGGGTGGCACGC
>JBEGPS010000221.1:0-3243 GCA_041181325.1 Pseudomonadota bacterium | reverse complement strand
GCGTCGGGCATCACCACAGCGTGGTTTTTGGCACCGCCCAACGACTGCACGCGCTTACCGTGTGCGCAGCCGGTCGCGTAGATGTATTCAGCAATGGGGGTGGAGCCCACAAAGCTAATGGCTTTAACGCGTGGGTCGGTCAGCAGGGTGTCCACCGCTTCTTTGTCGCCGTTGACTACGTTGAGCACGCCGGGTGGTAGTCCAGCTTCCAACGCCAGCTCGGCAATACGCAGGGTGCTGGTGGGGTCGCGCTCAGAGGGCTTCAAAATAAAGCAGTTGCCGCAGGCCACGGCCATGGGCCACATCCACAAGGGCACCATGGCGGGGAAGTTGAATGGCGTAATGCCAGCGGTAACGCCTAATGCCTGAAACTCCGACCAGCTGTCGATGGCGGGGCCCACGTTTTTGCTGTGCTCACCTTTGAGCAACTCGGGTGCGTAAGATGCGTATTCCACGTTTTCAATGCCACGCTGTAGCTCGCCCAGTGCATCGCTCAGCACCTTGCCATGCTCTGCTGTGATCATGGCGCAGATTTCGTCGGCATGTTGTTCTAGCAGCACTTTCAGGTTGCCCATCACGCGGGCGCGCTTCAGGGGCGGTGTGTTGCGCCATGCGGGAAAAGCCGCTTGTGCATTGGCAATAGCCTCTTCCACTGTGGCTTTGCTCGCCAGCAACACACGTTTTTCGGCTTTGCCGGTGGCAGGGTTGAACACGTCTTGCGAGCGGGTGTCGGGCGTACTGGGGACAACAGATTTGCCGCCGATAAGGTGGCCAACGATGGGGAGCGTGGTAGTCATTTAAAAAACAGTCTCTGGTTATAAAAAAGGCTGCTAGCCCCTGTGCGATATGCGTAGACAGCTAGCAAAATAATAGCAATTAGTCGGTGGAGTTGAGGGCTTCGCCCAGCGCGTTGACCATGCTGTCGATCTCAGCCGGGGTGGCGATAAATGGCGGTGCCATGGCAATGCAGTCGCCGCTAAAGCGCACGTAAAAGCCTTTTTCCAGGCACTTCATGGCCACTTCATACGGACGTTTGGCAGGCTCGCCGGGCACGGCGTTCAGGGTGAGGCCGGCCGCCAAGCCGCTGTTGCGGATGTCCGCTACGTGCTTGGCACCGCGTAGGCTATGTACCGCGTTTTCAAAATGTGGGGCCAATGCTGTGGCACGCTCCACCATGTTTTCACGCACCAAAATGTCCAGTGCGGCAATGCCAGCGGCGCAGGCAATGGGGTGGGCCGAGTAGGTGTAGCCGTGGGCGAACTCCACCATGTAGTCCGGGCCGCCGTTTGCCATGAAGGTGTCGTAAATGTCTTTTTTGGCAATCACCGCGCCCAGCGGTTGCGCGCCGTTGGTGATTTGCTTTGCCACGTTCATGATGTCGGGTGTCACACCAAAAGCAGCAGCACCGGTGTACGCGCCCATGCGGCCAAAGCCGGTAATGACTTCGTCAAATATCAGCAAGATGTTGTTCGCTGTGCAAATCTCGCGCAAGCGCTGCAAGTAGCCCACGGGAGGCACCACCACGCCTGCCGAGCCCGACATGGGCTCCACAATCACGGCAGCAATATTTGACGCATCATGCAGGGCAATCAGCTTGAGCAGCTCGTCGGCCAGCTCTGCGCCCATCGGTCCTTCTTGTGGTGGCATGCCTTTGTAAAAAGAGCCTGCGGGGGGCTGGGTGTGGGGCAGGTGGTCGGCTTCAATGCCTTGGCCAAATGTTTTGCGGTTGCCCACAATGCCGCCCACCGAGATGCCGCCATAGTTCACGCCGTGGTAGCCCTTTTCACGGCCAATCAGGCGGGTTTTGGTGCCCATGCCTTTGGCGCGCCAGTAGGCCCGTGCCATCTTGAGCGATGTGTCGGCAGACTCTGAGCCCGAGCCGGTAAAAAACACATAGTCCAACCCGTCGGGAGTGAGTTCGGTGATTTTGTTGGCCAGCTCAAACGACAGCGGGTGCCCAAACTGAAAACCGGGTGAGTAGTCCATGGTGGCCGCTTGCTGGCCAATGGCTTGTGCAATCTCGGCGCGGCCATGGCCTAGGCCACAGGTCCACAGGCCCGATAGGCCGTCAAAAATCTTGCGGCCATGGCTATCGGTGTAGTACGCGCCTTGGGCGCTAACCATCATGCGGGGGTTGGCCTTGAAGCTGCGGTTGGCCGAAAAGGGCATCCAGTGGGACTCTAGCCACGCGCGGTCTTGGGGGTAGGGCGTGGTGGTGGTCACAGGCGCGCCCATGGTGGGGCTGCTGATGTGGGTCAGGTCGGTGAGCTTCATGGCATCTCCTAATTGGATGATTGATTGTGCGCGCGTCTGTTACTCTTATAAAGATACAAATATCACTACTTGATTGCTGATTTATGCAAGTAAAAATACAAAAATCTGCCACAAAACCTAAAGCGCGTGCGGTGCTGGCCCCTATTGGCGATATGGATTTGCGCCTGCTGCGCGTGTTCCGCGCGGTGGTGGATTGCGGTGGCATGGCGGCGGCGGAGTTGGAACTCAACATCGGCACCTCCACCGTGAGCCGCCACGTCAAAGACCTGGAGACTCGCCTGGGTCTGACCCTGTGCCGCCGGGGCCGCGCAGGCTTTGCGCTCACGCCTGAGGGGGAGCGCATTTATGCCCAGACCACCCATTTGCTGGCCGCTACGGATGCCTTTCGCACCAGTGTGGACGAGATTCACCAGCGCATGGGCGGGCAGCTGCACATTGCGGTGTTTGACAAAACCGCCAGCAACCCGGCCTGCCATATCGCGCAGGCCATTCAAAGCTTTACCGCCCAGGCCCCAGATGTGGCGCTGAATCTGCATGTGGGCACGCTGACCGCCATTGAGCGTGGTGTGCTGGATGGCACCTTTCACATCGGCATCATCCCTGGCCACCGCAGCTCGGACACGCTGGAATACACGTTGCTGTTTGATGAAGCTATGTCGGTGTACTGCGGCAAGGCACACGCCTTGTTTGACCAAGCGCCGGTCGCTCTGGGTTGGGACCGCCTGCGCGAGCAGCGCTTTGCGGGGCTGGGCTACCACTCACCCAATATGGAGTTGTCGCAGGCGCAGCGCTTGCCGCGCAGCGCCACGGGTTTTGACCAAGAATCGATTGCGACGTTGATTCTGTCGGGTGAATTTTTAGGTTTTTTGCCCGACCACTACGCCGAGGCCTTTGTGCAGCGCGGCCAAATGCGCGCCGTGCAGCCCGATGTGCTGCGCTACGACTGCCAGTTTTTTGCCATCGCCCGCA
>JBEGPS010000220.1:0-19887 GCA_041181325.1 Pseudomonadota bacterium | reverse complement strand
GGCCCATCAACTCACCCATGCGTTTGGCTACCGGGGCCAGGGAGTCGGCTGGCTTGAAATCACCTTCGGTCGGGCGGCCCAAGTGACTGGTCACCATGACGGCGGCACCGGCCTTCAAGGCTATTTCGATGCAGGGGATGCTGGCGCGGATGCGGGTGTCTTCGGTGATGGCGCCAGAATCATCCTGGGGCACATTGAGATCGGCGCGAATGAATACACGTTTGTTGGCAACAAGGCCCTGGGCACACAGATCAGAAAAGCGAATGACGTTCATGAAAACACCTTGGAATGAAGTAGACAAAACCGGCACACAGAACTTGCGCTGGGCATATTCCCCGCATTGTAATTTCTGGGCATGTCAGCCCCAAGCAATGCACGACGTGCAAAGGCAAATGCGAACCCAGAGCCGCAGATGGGCGCTAACCACCACACCCGCACATTGACGCACAGGTCGGTAAGAAAAAAGTTAAGCAAGGTGGTCCGCTGAGGAATCAAGCTGCATGCCAACTTGCAGATCAAAACCATGCAAAAAGTCTGCTGCGGCCAAACGCTTGCCACCCGGGCGCTGCAGCTGCGTCAAAACTACTATTGAATTCATAGCGGCCACCGCAATACCGGATGGAGCCAGGTCGACGATTGATCTCAAACTCGAATGGCGATTACCTCCACCAATCTCAGCCGCCCAAACCTTGATGGTTTCGCCGTTCAAAGATACGGTAGCCCCGGGAAAAGGATTAAAGGCCCGCACCCGTCGCACGATGACTTGCGCAGTTTGGCTCCAATCGATAGCGGCTTCGTACTTTTCAATTTTGCGCGCGTAAGTTACACCAGCTTCGGGTTGCTTCATAGGCTTGAGTACGTTAGCACCTGCCTGCTCAAGCACATCAACTACCATTAATGCGCCCAATTGCGCCAATTTGTCATGCAGTGTGGCCGTGGTGTCAGCACCCTCAATCGGCACACTTTGCATCATCAGAATGTCCCCGGTATCCAGTCCTGCGTTCATTTGCATGATCGTAACGCCGGTATGGGTGTCCCCAGCCTCTATGGCACGGTGAATAGGTGCTGCGCCGCGCCAGCGTGGCAGGAGTGAGCCATGGATGTTGATACAGCCAAACTTGCATGTCGACTGACGGAGAGACATGTCATCGAGCACCCATTGAGGCAGGATAAGCCCATACGCAGCCACCACCATGACGTCGGCCTTGGCATTGGCAATGGCTTGGCGAGCTTGCGCGGCATCGTCGGGAAATTTGCCGTCCAACCTCAGGCTGCGCGGCTGCGCAACGGGTATGGCGTATTCCATTGCAAACTGCTTCACCGCAGAGGCACTCAGCTTCATACCCCGCCCTGCTGGACGGTCAGGCTGCGTCAACACCAATGCGATGGTGTGTCCTGCATCACGAATACGCTCCAAAGCGATTTGGGCAAACTCCGGTGTGCCAGCAAAGATAACTCGCAATGCAGCCACCTCAGCGCGCGTCGTCGCGTTGCGCTTTAAGCATCTTGGTTTTGATGCGATTGCGTTTGAGGGGCGACAGATACTCCACGAACACTTTGCCCAATAAATGGTCCATTTCGTGCTGAATACACACTGCGAGCAGTCCTTCGGCCTCAATGGTGCGAATCTGGCCAGATTCATCTGCCGCGCTCACATGCACAGCATCAAACCGCACCACACCGTCGTAGATTCCGGGTACCGACAGGCATCCCTCTTCGTTCACATGGGTGCTTTCGCTGGTCCAGGTCAGTGTGGGATTGATCAACGCAACGGGCTGATCGCGATCTTCAGAGATATCAATCACGATCACACGCTGGTGCACATCGATTTGGGTTGCGGCCAGACCAATACCTTTGGCTTCGTACATAGTCTCAAACATGTCTGCGACTAGCGACTGGATATGCGCATCCACCTGTGCCACGGGTTTGGCGACTTTATGCAGTTTGGGGTCAGGAAAACAGAGAATCGGAAGTAAAGCCATAAGAACATCTTCAAAGATGTGGCTATTTTCGCTACTTTTAAACAGCCCTGCACAGCAGAACAAGTAAAAACGTTGCCCAATCAAGGGCTTGAGCGCAAAATCGCGCGTAAATTATCAAGTTATCTCAACCGATTGCACCCTGTTATGACGACACACCTGATGGCGAAATCTAAAGTGGCATTCGCCGCACTTGCGGCTATGGCCAGCGCCATGACCACCACCGCTGGGTGGACCCAAAATTTACCAATTTCGGCAGCACAACAAGCCACGGCATCTCAGGTGGCGGCTAAAGGCGTTGCAATGAGTGAATTGGCTCCCAACGCGCCGGACAGCTACATCGTGAAGCATGGGGACACTTTGTGGGCTATTTCTAGCTTGTTTCTCAAGAGCCCTTGGCGCTGGCCCGAGTTGTGGGGCATGAATATAGAGGAAATTAAGAACCCGCACCGCATCTATCCTGGCCAAGTACTTACGCTTGAGCGAAAAAACGGCATGGCAACGCTGCGGTTAGGTACGCGATCAGCGTCGGGCTCAGCCGATGATACGGACATCGAAACAGTTCGCGTTTCGCCGAGAACTCGTTATGAGTCGTTGGGCGACACTGCATTACCAACATTGCAATCCAGTGTTATTGAGGCATTTTTAGCAGAACCCATTATTGTTGACGAGGCTGAATTGCTTGCGGCACCGCGCATTGTTGCAACACAAGAAAATCGCGTGCTACTTACCCGCGGTGACCGCGCCTATGCGCGCGGGCCCTCGGGCAAGCCATTACTCGATGATGAGCGCCGTCAAAAGCAACTGCGTATCTTCCGCAACGCCACTCCGTTGCGAGACCCTAGTACGGGTGAAGTATTGGGTTTTGAAGCGCAATACGTTGGCAAAGCCAATTTGATACGCGGTGAAACCACCTCAGATGTCACTGAGAAAGACGGCGCTACCGTAAGTGCCATTGTTCCGGCCACCATCGACATCATTAGCGCCAAAGAAGAAATGCGTGTGGGTGACCGTATGTTGCCCGAGCCACCGCGTTTGCTGCAAACCTACACACCACACATGCCACCCGGTAACTCAGACGGACACATTGTTTCCGTCTATGGCAGTGCCATCGTCAATGCGGCGCAAAACCAGGTGGTCGTGATTAACCGTGGCGTTCGAGACGGCATGGAGCCAGGCCATGTTATGGCGATTCTCAAAGATGGCGCGCGCGTTATTGACAAGGGTGACGAGAAACGTCCTTTGATGAAACTGCCGGACGAACGTAACGGACTGTTAATGGTGTTTCGTACTTTTGAGCGGCTTTCTTACGCACTGATCTTGGAAATTACAGATGGTGTGCGTGTAGGTGACCGTTTAACGCCACCACGTTAGGCATTACGACTTCGGTTCGCTACACCTTTTTGCATGTTAACCATGGACCGCGAAGAGCTCGCCGACTGGTTGCGGTTGCAGCTAACCCCAGGCATTGGTAACGGGACTGCGCGAAAGCTACTTTCCCATTTCGGACTACCCGCCAATATATTCACCCAATCTTTGGGGACACTGCAAGCCATAGTCAGCGCAACTAAAGCGCAGGCTTTAAAGCAATTGCCCGCAGAATTCCACACCCAACTGGAACTCACTTGGTCCTGGATTCAAGCGGATACCCCATGTCGACATGTGCTGACACTTGCGGACCCCGCCTATCCGCAGAGCCTTTTAAACATGGAAGACCCCCCTCCACTGCTTTACGCGATGGGGCCGGCTGAATTTTGGCTAAACACAGGCCTCAATGGCGTTGCGGACCGCAGCGTTGCTGTTGTAGGCAGCCGAAATCCGACACCACAGGGGGCTGTCAACGCCAGGCAATTTTCTGTTGCTCTTGCGCAAGCAGGTCTGACTGTGGTCAGTGGTATGGCACTAGGTGTAGATGGTTGTGCACATGAAGGCGCTCTTGAAGGATCAACAGAAGGCCAGTTAGCAACTGTGGCCGTTGTTGGTACTGGTTTGGACCGTGTTTACCCAAGGCAACACCGTGTGCTTGCACACCGCATTGCGCAGCGCGGCATCTTGCTGAGTGAGTATGCGTTGGGCACACCACCATTGGCTGCCAACTTTCCCAAACGCAACCGGCTGATTGCTGGACTTAGTCGTGGCACCCTGGTCGTAGAAGCTGCGCTGCAGTCTGGCTCACTGATCACCGCGCGTTTAGCTATAGAGCAAGGCAAAGATGTCTTCGCAATTCCGGGCTCGATACATTCCACACAAGCCCGAGGCTGCCACGCACTCATTAAGCAAGGTGCCAAGCTTGTAGAGAGTGCGCAAGATATCTTGGAAGAGATGCAATTTGAAACAACAGCTGGTAGCAGTAAAGAATTGAAAGCTAGCCACGCAGATCAGACGCAGGCCACCGACTTATTTAACGAAGAACCTTCCCCTTTACTCCTAGCGCTGGGATTTGATCCCACTAGCTTGGACACTCTGCAGACCAGAACGGGCTTGGACACAGCAACCCTGCAAGTCCAGCTGATGACGCTAGAACTAGACGGCAAAGTTGCTCGGTTGCCTGGCGGCCTATTTTTGCGTTTGGTTCAGGGCTAATACGCAGAAAAACGTGGAAAGTAAGACCCCAAGGTCAATGGCTTAGATACAGTAGCAAAACTAAGCGTCCAGACCCACGGTTGCATATTCCAATCACCGTCAGAATGCGAGTACACCCCACGTATGAGCAATGCCACGCTAGATCGCCAGCTACTGGCGACCTTTGCACCGACTCGGGAGGACACATTGCACATTGATATCCCTCCTAAGCCCATATGGAAATAGCAATCAGCTCAGGCTAACAATCGCTCCGGATTCGCTTCCAGCTTTGCCATAGCGTCACGTGTTGCACGGATAGTCAAGGCATCTTCTTCCTGGGGCAACAGCAAACCAGCCTGTAGATAGGCCGCCAAACGACCACCTTGGATCAAGAAGCTCTTTCCCGCTGTAGTGGCAAATAAATTCAAATGCTTGCGCTCACTGCGCCATGCAAACTGAACTTGAACCACTTTGCCGTTATGGCCTAACGTGTACCACGATCCGACCTGTAACTCTTGAGCCCATGCCACCATAGCCGCAGTAGGCTTTATTCCGCCATTGGCCACCACGTCTATATCAGACGCATCTATACCCAGCATCATTTCAATACTCTCAGCATCCAAAGGCAAATCACCCAAGCCGTCTTCTGACACGAAGTCCTCTAAATTGCCCAGTCGCTGCGCCAGCGCGTCAATTTTTCCCTGAGGAATAGCCTGCGTTTTTGACAAAAAGGCGTCAGTCAATGTATCGCTGATTTTTTTGACTTGCACCTCTTGCTCAGCAGGAGACATGGCAAGTAACGACATGCCGGAACGCAAGCGAATCAATAAATCTGGCAACTCTTGAATCACTTTGGCGCGGTCCATACGATTGGGCTTGGCGCTTGCTGCCCAAACCAAATCAGACGCTGATTTTTTAAGCACTAACGTATCCGCATGCTTAGGCCCCTCTCGCAGTGCAGACACTGCCAGCGCTTCAGCCCACACTTTGAAGAGAAATTCACGAATCTCGTCACGCACAGGCATGTCTTTGAGCATGTTTCGCATTTCAATGGTGAACTGAATCGCAAGTGTTTCCTTTTGTTCAACTTGCTGGGCAACACTCACCACTTTTTGGTTTGGCCCTTTTTCTGTCAAAAATTTGGAGAGGAACCTTTGGAACTCATCGTAGACAATTTGGTACACCTTTTTACCAGTTTCAGGGTACTGCTCGATAACCTGAACAATACGTTTAACCTCAGCCTCCATTTCAGTGACCTGAACACCGGTTGCATCGAAACCCATCACGCAAGAGCCCATGCGATCAATCAGCATACGGGCGGGGTGGCTGGTTGTGCCAAAAAAATCTGGGTCTTCCAGTGCGACGCGCAAGACCGGCATTTGCAGCCTAGCAAACCACACCCGAATTCCGGGTGGAATCTTATCCTCAGCCAGAATTGCCTGAAACATAAGTGCAACTATTTCAATAATCGCCTTTTCGCCCTTGGTTTCAGCTTTCCTTTTAATATCGGCGGTCTTCTCCAGCAAATTTTCTGCCACTCGCGCAACACCCATTGGACTGTAGTCTTGGTAAAGCGTACCGCCTGAGGCGTACTGCGCAGCTACCACTTGCGGCGAAATAGCCTGTGCCAAGGCAGACGATGGTGCGTAATGCGTAGTGCGATCAAACTCACCTCCAGCAAGATTGGCAAATAGACGCTTGATTTGTCCAACCATGCCCTGGGCACGAAAGCGTGCTCGCATCAAGGGGGCCGCTGTCCCGAAAAACCTACCATCGTCTTGGGCTGACATGCTTTGTTGCAGACTACCGGCCCCCCCAGATTGCCGCCAAAATGGCGGGGGAGTCGTGTGACCCATGCCTTGGGCGGATTCAGCGCCATCGGCTTGAACCGCATCTACTGCAGTATCAGGTTGCTCCAAATTACTTTCCACACTGGAGCGTCTGCCTGCAGGACTGGCAGAACGCACCGGGAGTTTAATCCGGTCTTTTAAATCAATTTTTGGAAGAATGCCTTTGCTCACCAGCAATGTATTGCCATTTTTGTAGGCCTCTTTCAACCCGTTGATTAAACTGGCTTGAACTGTGTCATTCACCAGTGCCCAAGCGTTCCCAGGTAAACCTGAAGCCGTCCATTGCTCGACAAGCAAAAGAATCAACACCTCTGGACGCAAAAGATCATTGCCATCCAAGTCTTCGACATTCTCTAAAAACTTAATCCGAACACGCAAGTCATCAAGTTCAGCGTGTACTTTTTCGTGTACGGTCATCACTAAACGTGATGCAAGAATTTTGTTTTCAACCACTTCGGTACCAACCAACTCAAACCCGATAGCGCTGGATGCCTCAGTAATTTTTTTGATCTTGGATTCAGGCTCCAAACAGCCACGCCAAACCTTTAATGTGTTGCTGCTCCACGCAGCACTCACCTTTTTATACGCAGCCCATACGTCACGACGTATTTGCGAGTCGCGGGCATTGGTTGGTTCATCAACCAACTCCGTGAGGCGCGACAAGACCGCGTCGCTAATCTCCAACATCGCTTTGCTCACATCTGTGAAAAAATGCTCTCGCACCAACCTGCTAAGTTGCGACCTCGGAGAAGCGGTAGACCTCGTAGCCATGCGTTAACTGCTAAACAGTGGCTCCAGCGTTCGGATCGTTCGGGTCGATTTCTTTTTTGTTGCTACTCTTGATTAAGTCGTCGCGACGAATACCCAACCACATGGCAATGGCCGCAGCCACAAAAACCGAAGAGTAAATACCAAACAAAATACCAATCGTTAATGCCAAGGCAAAGTAATGCAATGTGGCACCGCCAAACAACAACATAGACAAAACCATCAACTGGGTCGAGCCGTGGGTGATGATGGTGCGGCTGATCGTGGAGGTAATGGCGTTGTCAATGATTTCCTGCGTATTCATCTTGCGGTAGCGGCGAAAGTTCTCTCGAATCCGGTCAAAAATCACCACCGATTCGTTTACTGAATAGCCGAGCACCGCCAGCACTGCAGCTAAAACGGGCAACGAAAACTCCCACTGGAAAAAAGCAAAAAAGCCCAGAATGATAATTACATCGTGCAAGTTGGCGATGATGGCTGCCACCGCAAACTTCCATTCGAAGCGAATGGCCAAATAAAGCACGATGCCCACCACCACAAACGCCAATGCCTTCAGGCCATCGACCGCCAATTCATCGCCCACCTGCGGGCCAACAAATTCAGTGCGACGCAAGGTGACAGTTGCATCGCCCGCCTTTAATGCCGTCAATACCCGCTCACTTTGTTGGCCTGAAGTACTGCCTTTTTGTACGGGCATGCGGATCAACACATCTTGCGCAGTACCGAAATTTTGAACCTGCACATCGCTGATGCCCAAGCCTGCCACGGTGTTACGAATGGCGTTAAGGTCTGCGGGTTGTGAATAGCTCACCTCCATGAGTGTGCCGCCAGTGAACTCTACCGACAGATGCAACCCTCTGGAAAACAGGAAGAAAACCGCGGCCAAAAATGTGATCAAAGAGATCAGGTTGAACACTAGCGCATGCCGCATAAACGGTATGTCGCGACGGATTTTAAAAAACTCCATATCGTGCTCTCTTTAGCCTAACGTAACTTGATTGCCGGAATCAGGGCGCCACACAGTACCGATAGACACGCTTTTGAGCTTTTTTTGTCGTCCGTACCATAAATTTACAACGCCACGCGAAAAGAACACTCCTGAGAACATACTCGTCAATATACCCAAGCAGTGCACCACGGCAAAGCCCCGCACCGGACCCGATCCAAACGCCAACAATGCCAGTCCTGCGATCAAGGTAGTTACGTTCGAGTCAATGATAGTGGCCCAAGCCCGGTCGTAACCCGCATGAATTGCTGCCTGGGGCGAGGCGCCATTGCGCAACTCTTCACGAATCCGCTCATTAATCAGCACATTGGCATCAATCGCCATACCCAATACCAATGCCATAGCTGCCATGCCCGGCAATGTAAGAGTGGCTTGCAACATGGACAGCACTGCCACCAAGAGCAACAAATTAAAGGCCAAAGATACGCTGGAAATCATGCCAAACAACAAGTAGTACAAGCACATGAAAATGGTCACTGCTACAAAGCCCCAAGTTACGCTGTTAAAGCCCTTGGCAATGTTTTCAGCACCGAGGCTTGGGCCAATGGTGCGCTCTTCAATAATTTCCATGGGCGCAGCCAACGAACCGGCGCGCAAAAGCAGTGCCGTATCAGCGGCCTCCACCGTCGTCATGCGGCCGGAAATTTGAACGCGGCCCCCACCAATTTCAGAGCGAATCACCGGTGCAGTCACCACTTCACCCTTGCCTTTTTCAAACAGCAAGATGGCCATGCGCTTACCAATACTTTCTCGCGTCACGTCACGGAAAATACGCGCGCCTTTTGCGTCTAGCGTCAAGTGGACTGCAGCTTCCTGCGTCTGACTATCGAAGCCGGGTTGTGCGTCGGTGAGGTTGTCGCCCGTCAGGATTACCTGCTTTTTTACAATGACCGGTTGACCATTGCGCTCTAAGTAGCGCTCAGACCCAAACGGCACAGGACCAGTCCCACTTTCGGCGCCACGCGCCTCGGCACCATCCTCAACCATTCGGATTTCAAGAGTGGCAGTGCGACCCAAAATGTCTTTGGCTTTGGCTGTGTCTTGCACACCCGGCAACTGCACCACGATGCGGTCCTGCCCCTGCTGCTGAATGACAGGCTCTGCCACGCCAAGTTCATTAATCCGGTTGTGCAAAGTAGTAATGTTTTGCTTTAACGCTTGGTCTTGCACAATGCGTGCCGACGCCGGCTTGATAGATGCCAGCATTTTGAATTCAGCACCATCGGGCGACTCTTGCGTGGTCAGTTCAGCGAACTGCTCTTGAACAATACGCTTGGCAGCCTCCAGCGTTTGCGTATCGCGAAAACGTATTTCAATGGCTTGCCCGTTTCGGGTAATGCCACTGTGGCGCACGTTCTTCTCGCGTAAAACGCTGCGAATATCGCCCGCCAATGACTCCGCTTTCTTGCTAAGTGCCGCTTGCATGTCCACTTGCAACATGAAATGCACTCCACCGCGCAAATCCAAACCCAAATACATGGGCGAAGCGTGCAAGGCAGTTAACCATGCCGGCGACCGCGAGAGCAGATTCAATGCCACCACATACGCCTGATCTGCAGCGTCTGGGTTCAATGCCTTTTGAATTGCATCTTTTGCCTTGAGCTGCGCGTCCGTATTAGCGAAACGCGCTTTGATAGAGGTGCCATCCAACGACACGCCATCCGTGTCGATGCCCGCCGCTTTGAGCGCTTCTTCTACCCGTGCCAGCGCAGACAAGTCCAGCTTCAAAGAAGCCTTGGCAACAGACACCTGCACTGCAGGTGCTTCACCAAACAAGTTTGGCAACGCATACAAGCCACTGACCACCAACGCGATGAGGATGATCGCGTATTTCCACGCCGGATAACGGTTCATGATAAGAGACTGGCTGAATTACTTGATACTGCCCTTGGGCAACACTTGGACCACGGCGCTGCGCTGAATTTGCACTTCAACGCCACTCGCCACTTCCAAGCCAACGTAGGTATCACCCACTTTGCTAACGCGCCCCAACACACCGCCAGCAGTGACGACTTCATCGCCCTTGGCCAGTGCATCAATCATAGTTTTATGTTCCTTTTGCTTCTTCATCTGAGGACGAATCATCACAAAGTACAACACAACAAACATCAGTACGAGAGGGAGCATGCTCATGAGCGAGGACTGCATGTCACCGCCTGCAGCAGCAGCGGGAGCGGTTTGAGCAAAGGCGGACGAAATAAACAATGGGAACCCCACAAGTGAACAGAAAAAAATCCCAGCCCCAGGGTTTGCGTAAAGCACGCTTGCACACCAAGGCGGACAGCCGTACATTGTAAGCGGGCAGGTTGGGGAGACAGTTACCAATTGAATGCCCCTATTTAGGGTGTGTGGGGCGTCCTTACTTTGGGGCATGCGCCTGCACGAGCAACCGGCTCCACTGATCTCGAGCAGCCGCCAAGTGGCGGGCTTTGACATGACCAAATCCGCGTATGTGCTCAGGCACTCGGGCAAACGCGATGGCAGCATCATGATTGCACACTGCAAGACCCGGCAGCAAGCCTTCAATCGCAAGGCGGTACTCTTGAATCAGCCCACGCTCTTGTCTGCGCTCGGCGCTGTAGCCAAAAATATCCAAAACACTGCCGCGCAAAACTTTGAGTGGGGCCAAGGCTTTGAATGCCCAGCGCATCCACGGTCCAAAACTGGACTTCTGGAGCTCACCACGGTCATTTTTCCGCGCCCACAGTGGGGGAGCCAAGTGGTAGCGTAGCGTGAAATCGCCTTCAAACATAGCATTCACCTTCACATTAAATGCAGCATCCATTTGAAGACGGGCCACCTCGTACTCGTCTTTGTAGGCCATTAACTTGAACAAGTAGCGCGCTACCGACTCGGTTAAGGGCAGTCCCTCTCTCAGCAGGGTGACTTCTGCCGCACGCACGCTATCCACAAAATCTAAGTAAGTTTGCGCATACGCGGCGTTTTGGTAGGCCGTCAAAAACACCGCCCGGCGCTGCACCAAATCGTCCAGCGTCTGTTTATTGCGCGGCGTGAACGCGATCACTTGTCCCGGGTTCAGTAGGTTTTGCACCGCTTTGGGGTGATGCGCGGCGCGGCGGCCCCACTCAAATGCAGTTTTGTTGCTATTCACCGCCACGGCATTGAGTTCCATGGCACGCATCAAGGACACATAACTCAGCGGAATCCAGCCTTTTTGCCACGCGTACCCCAGCATCAGGGGGTTGGTGTAAATGCTGTCGCCCAACATGTGCGTAGCCAGTGCCTCGGCGTCCAACACGCCCAGTCGGTCGGCACCCACTACCAACTCAATATCGGCCAAACACTGGGCACCAGGATTCACCCAATTAGCATTTTTAACAAATGCCGCAGTAGGCGCGCTGTTGGAGTTCAACGCTACATGGGTGCGCCCCGGGCGCATGCGCATCAGTGTCTCTTTGCCTGCCACCACGATAGGGTCGCAACCCAGCACCAGATCAGCCGATGCCATGCCAACACGCGTGGTGCGAATGTCGTCCTGACTTGTACCAATGAGCACATGGCTCCAGGTGGCACCCCCTTTTTGGGCCAGCCCTCCGGCGTCTTGGGTGACGACCCCTTTGCCATCAATATGCGCGGCAACCCCTAGCAGCTGACCAATCGTGATAACCCCTGTGCCGCCCACGCCGGCCACGATGATTCCCCACACGCCACCGGGTACGTTGCATACATCCGCAATCAAGGGTTCGGGTACCGCAGGCCAGGCCTGTGCAACTGAGCCGGAGACTGCGGTTGCTTTGGCCGCGGTCCTTTTCTTCAGCGTGCCGCCCTCGACGGTTACGAAGCTGGGGCAAAAACCTTTGATGCAACTCATGTCTTTATTGCAGGTGCTTTGATTAATCTGGCGCTTACGGCCAAATTCCGTCTCCAGCGGCTCCACGCTCATACAGTTGCTTTGGACTCCGCAGTCGCCGCAGCCTTCGCACACCAATTCGTTGATCACCACGCGCTCTGCTGGATCCACCAGCGTGCCCCGTTTACGGCGGCGGCGTTTTTCGGTGGCGCAGGTCTGGTCATAGATGATGACGGTGGTGCCCTTAATCTCGCGGAACTCGCGCTGAATCCGGTCCAACTCGTCCCGGTGCTCGATAGCAATACCTTCGGGCAGGTTTTTTACGCCATCGTATTTTTCTGGTTCATCCGTCACAACTATGATTTTGATAGCGCCTTCCGCACGCATGGACTGGGCTATCTGCACAACTGAGTGGCCCGAAGCCCAAAGGGCTCCTTCGGGTCCTGGGCGCTCCCCCACCTGCTGGCCACCGGTCATGGCAACGGCATCGTTATACAAAATTTTATAAGTGATGTTGACGCCGGCCGCAATGCTCTGGCGGATGGCCAGAATGCCACTATGGAAGTAAGTGCCATCACCCAGATTGGCAAACATATGCTGGTCGTGGCTGAAAGGCTGCTGCCCCACCCACGGCACGCCTTCGCCACCCATCTGCGTAAAGCCCACGGTAGCGCGGTCCATCCAGATGGTCATGAAATGGCAGCCAATGCCGGCCATGGCTCGCGAACCCTCTGGCACCTTGGTGCTGGTGTTGTGTGGGCATCCAGAGCAAAACCAGGGCTGGCGGACCGCGGCGTTGGTATTGATCTCCAGCACCTGCATGGACGCCTCCTTGGCATTCAGAACAGCCAATTGCGCGTCAATGCGGGCGGCGATATCCGTGTCGATGCCCAACTTTTTGATGCGTTGTGCAATGGCTCGGGCAATGATCGCGGGCGATAAATCGGCGTTAGCGCGCAGCAAGGTATTCGCGCTCGGGCTGGGCATGGACCATTCGCCCCCGCTGCCGTATTGCCCCACACCTTCAACCTCGTTGAACTTGCCCAGCACTGTAGGCCGCACATCGGGCCGCCAGTTGTACAACTCTTCTTTCAGCTGATATTCAATGACCTGGCGCTTCTCTTCGACCACCAAAATCTCTTGCAAGCCAGTGGCAAATTCGCGGGTGAGTTGCGCTTCGAGCGGCCACACCACACCCACCTTGTGCAGGCGAATGCCCAGTCGCTGGCAGGTAGCGTCATCCAGCCCCAGGTCCAGCAGCGCCTGGCGCGTGTCGTTAAAAGCCTTGCCGCTGGCAATGATGCCAAAGCGATCACCCCTGCCCCCATTCAGGCCTTCAATCACGTTGTAGTTCAGTCGGTTGGCGCGGATATAGGCCAGGGCTGCATACCATTTGTAATCAAACAGTCTCTCCTCCTGCTCCAGCGCGGCGTCCGGCCAACGAATGTGCACGCCTCCGGGGGGCATGATGAAGTCGGTGGGGATTTTGACCTGTACCCGGTCCGGGTCAATCATTACCGTGGCGCTGGATTCCACGATTTCCTGAATCGTCTTCATGCCTGCCCACACGCCAGAAAAACGGCTCATGGCAAAAGCGTGGATACCCAGGTCCAGAATTTCCTGCACATTTGCTGGAAAAAACACGGGTGTGCCACAGGCCTTGAAGATGTGGTCGCTCTGGTGCGCAGCCGTAGAACTTTTGGAAATGTGGTCATCGCCCGCCACTGCAATCACCCCACCCCACGGTGTAGTGCCCGCCATGTTCGCGTGCTTGAACACATCCGAGCAGCGGTCCACGCCCGGCCCTTTGCCGTACCAGATGCCAAACACACCGTCGTATTTGTTGGTACCCGGTGGTGCAAAGCCCAGTTGCTGGGTGCCCCACAAGGCGGTAGCTGCCAGCTCTTCGTTGACGCCGGGCTGAAACACCACATGGTGCGCCTTAAGGTATTTTTCGGCCTTAACCAGCGATTGGTCATACGTGCCCAGCGGCGAACCCCGGTAGCCGCTAATAAACCCTGCGGTGTTCTTGCCGATGCGTTGATCGCGCACGCGCTGGAGCATGGGCAGCTTGACCAGCGCCTGCACCCCGCTCATAAAAGCGTGGCCGTAGTCCAGTGCATATTTGTCGTCTAGGGTGACTGCTTCCTGCGCCGTGCGGATGTGCTCGGGCAGGTCGCGGTTCAGGGGTGCATTCATGGTGCATATCTCCGAATAAGTGCGCGCAAGTGTATGCCTGCGAAGGTGATATGTCTTTGCGTTTTTTGCCCTGAAAATGCCCTGAAACGAAAGAATCGTTCGTAAGACCAATGTGAGGTCCCCATCTTGAACGGGCGGCAAAACGTAGGCAGCTTGAGCACTGCATTTGGGGCATCTGTTCGCCCCCAAAGCAAGCCCGCTTAAAAAACAAACGGTGTAGCAGGTCGCGAATAGTGGCGCCTAACTCTTCCGCAACAAACTTCGCCACATACGCATCAGCGCCTGCGCTCTTGACGTGGCCCTCATGGGCGGTGCCAGTCTATGAAGAGTGAATGTCTTCTTTAATGGCTTGGTGCTGTACCGGAAAAATGTCTCGCAGAATTTGCTCCATGTCCAGCACCTGCGCCAATCGGGCGTTTTCAGCGTTGCCATCCAACCGTGCGATGCTGGTCACCAAACTGCCGCCGGTGCACTCTGCGGAAAGCACTTGCCTCCACTCCAATCGCACGATTTCATTGACCTCTTCTACGGCGAACGCTTGGGTCGTGCGGTTGAACTCAGTCACCAGCAAAATACCCAGCCCCTTGGAAGGATTACACCTCGTAATGATCGGCAGATTGACTACCGGAATCATTTGCCCGCGGATATTGGCAACCCCCATCACCGCTGCAGGGGCATTAACCATAGCCGTGATTTCTGGCATCACCATGATTTCGCGCACCTTGAACACGTTGATACCAAACAATTCGCGCTTTTGGGTGCCAGGCGCTTCACCCAGTCGAAATAGCAACAGCTCGAACATGCTGTTACTGGCAAAGTTGGCGCGCTCATCAATGTCGCGCAGCGCTGATGTGTTGCTCATGTTCATGTCCGTACATTAAAACCGCTACCCCTGCGTGCCATGGTAGCGGTATTCATGTCATTTCGGCCAGAGTGCCCACAACTGTAGTGATTGACGCAATCGCCCCGCCAAATCGGCGGCTTCCGGCCCCCAACCTGCAAAATAATCTGCCCGTACCGCACCACTAATAGCGCTACCTGTGTCTTGCGCTACCACCAGTTTTTGAAGCCGGGTTTGTGTTCCTGCAGACGCCAGCCACACCGGCGTGCCATAGGGAATGCTGGCTGGATCAACCGCAATAGAGCGGCCTGGCGTAAGCGCTACCCCCTGCGCTCCCCGAGGGCCAAAAGAGGCATCCAGGTCTGACAATGCCTCTTCCTTAAAAAACACCATGCGCGGATTGCTCCACAAAAGCTCCTGCTGGCGCTGCGGATTTTGGACCAGCCAAGCCTTGATACCGGGCCACGACGCATCTTTGGTCAGTCCCTGATCGAGCAACCAGCGCCCCACGCTACGGTAGGGTTGCTCATTGGTACCCGCATACGCCACACGCACCCAGCGCTGGGTGCCATCGGCTTGCGCCAAGCGAATGCGCCCTGAACCTTGAATTTGCAACACCAGCGCGTCAATAGGGTCAGCGAGATAAGCGATTACTCGGCCTTTCAAGGCGATTTGCGCTTGCGGCAAGGTGTCGATTTCTTGCCGTGTAAACCACGGCTTGCGCTGTGCCAGCGTAAGTGGCGGCTGGTAAATGGGCACGCGGTAGACTCCGGCAAGCACGCGACTCGCCTCTAGCATGGGCTCAAAATACCCGGTCAGCAGGCCGCTGGGATCTCCCTGCAAGGACTCCACCCGGTAAGGCTGCAAACGGGCTTGCATCCAGTTTCGCTGCTCTTGCGCACCCGCAATACTCAGCCGCCGAACCTCGCCACACAGCATGACAAAAGGGGCTACAGGTTTCTCACAGCTTTTGATCCAAGCATTCCAGGCTTCAAATAAGTTGTCCTCGTCCAGCCCTGGTAAGTCAGACCATGGCACCGGCACCCATCGGCTTTTGGGCTGGCTCATGACCCCCCCCGACCCTTTAGTGTCTGGGTGAACGACCACGGCACCGGTGGTGGGAGCCGTGGGGACTACTGTGGGGACATAGACCGTCGACACGCTACCGCAAGCGGCCAGCATTCCTACAATGCAAGCCAGACACCAACCAGCCAGGAATCGAACCATGACACTGTTATTACTAGAGGCCCTGGGGGCCGGCCTGCTATTTGTGGGCATTATTTGGTGGACTATGTTTTCGGGACGGAAAAACGGGGAGCTGCCCCAGGGGCCTGAGAAGGCTTTGGATGGCCAAGACTTAAGCAATAAATAGCGGCAGCCCCGGTATAGCATGCGTAACCTGCTATGGAAAAGATAGCACTTGAATAGTCAATCACAGCACACGGTGCGCTAACGCAGGCAATTGAGTACGCCATTGGAGCAATGCAGCGGCGCTGAGGTCTGCTACTACAACACCCACGCCTTGTGCCAAGTCGGCCAACACCTGCCCCCAAGGGTCGATGGCGATGGACTGGCCCCAGGTCTGCCGGCCATTGGGGTGCACGCCCCCTTGTGCGGCGGCTACCACATAGGCTAGGTTCTCTATGGCTCGGGCACGCAACAGCACTTCCCAGTGGGCCTTACCCGTGGTGTGCGTGAAGGCGCTGGGTACCAATATCAAATCGACCCCGTGTTCGGAGTAGCCGCGGTACAACTCTGGAAAACGCAGGTCATAGCAAACGCTCAAACCAATCTGCCACGTGTGGCCGTCTTTGGAGGGCAGTCCAAACCGGGTTGGCTTAGCGCCGCGTTCCAACACGCGCGACTCGTCGTAACACTCTGTGCCATTGTCAAAGCGAAATAGATGAACTTTGTCGTAGCGGGCGGCACATACGCCTGCAGGACTAAATACCAACGTGCTGTTGAACACGCGGTCAGCCTGCGTTGCCGTCAGTGGCAGCGTACCCCCCACGATCCACATACCGGTGGCACGGGCTGTATCCGCCAAAAACTGCTGAATGGGGCCACTGCCAAACGGCTCTTGAATCTCCAATTTGTCCTTGTCGTGCTGCCCAATCAGGCAAAAGTACTCAGGCAACACTGCCAACTCTGCACCTTGGGCTGCAGCCTGCGCTAGCAGGGTAGACGCTTGTTGTAGGTTGTTGTGCACATTGCCCGTGGACACCATTTGAATGGCTGCGATTTTCATTTAGTGCTCTACCTTGGTCATGCGTGGATCAAGCCAAGTGCCATCGATCAAGAACTCTTGGGTGGCGGCCTCAATCAGTGGCCGGCGCAAAATTACCTGTGCCAAAAACGTCGTGAGCCCCACCAATGGGTTAATCGCAGACGCTATCAACGAGGCACTACCGGCATTGATCTCTGGAACCACCACCACTTTAATCGTCTGTGTTTCTTTGGCAATGTCGGCCTGCCCTTCCATCAAAACAGCCGCATTTACGCCTTTCATTTGCAGGTTATTGGTGCGTGCAATGCCCTGCGCGATGGTGACATCACCACGCACAAAGTCAAACGAAAACCCCTCGCTAAACACATCCCGAAAATCCAGGGCCAACCTGCGCGGTAGCGACTGCAAACTCAGCACGCCCAGCAGCTTGGCGATACCGGGGTCCGCCTTTAGAAACTGCCCAGTTTCTACATTGACATTGAAACTTCCGCCCATGCTGGGATAGTCCAGCGTGATCGGAGAACCCAACCACGACACTTGCCCTTCAATTTTTCCTTTACCCCTGCGCACCACCCCTACCATGCCAAACCGCGTTAGCACGTCGCCGGCATTTTCCATAGCAAGTTTGAAATTCAGCGTAGTACGACGGCGCTCTTTAATGCTACGCCCTGCAATGGCCACGGCTGGGTTGGCAATGTTGGTCCAATTGCCATCGGCAGTGAGTACGGCTTCTGGGGTGATGATGTTGAAGCGGTTTAAGCGCCACTCCCGCGGGCTGTCACGTGCGGTGGTCGCAGTGGGGGAAGAGACCGCCAAATTCACGGCGTCTACCTCGAGTCGACCTAGTTTTTTGCCCCGCAACTCAAAGTCCTCCACCACCACATCCAGCGCAGGAATAGTGGTGGGCTGTTCATCAAGCAAATTTTCCACCTCCTGTGCGCTGCTTTGACCAATGGACAAGCGGGCTAACCGCGCATACAGGCGCCCCGCTGTAGGCCCCACCGACTGGCGGTACTCCAAATAACCGCTGAGCTCGCTTGCGTCCAAATTGGCGCGCCACAGTGTGCCCTCGCGCGAACCACCCACCACCACATTACTAAGCTTGCGCCCCCCCATCACCACCTCTTTGGCACGCAACGCCATGCTGGTGGGCAAATAGGTTGCACCAGCCGCAGCGGACGCTACTGCCCCAGAGGTATTGGGACCCGAGATACCAGTAAACACCTGCGTCCAAGCATCGATATCGGCTAACGGCAGGCTGATATTTGCAACCACGCCGCCTTCGGGCAAGGGCGCGTGTTCATCATCGGCGAGACCCATACCAATCGCGCCACGCAAAACGCGCGGCTCGGCACCTGAGACATCGCGCACGTACGTCACGTTAGCCAACTTGCCCACATCAAGCTGCAACTTGTCGTGCAAGGCGGCCCCGCCTTGGGCGGCCGTGCGCACCACCGTGGTCTCAAGACGCAAGGGCAAGGCAGTCTCTGCGGCCTTGGTCAGCGGTGCTGGCAATGCCAGCGACAAACCTACCAAATTGCTGCTAACCAATAACTCCGGTACGCCAGCACGCAAGCCAAAAGTGGCGGTGTAGTTGGCAGCACCGTTTGCATAGTGCGCCAATCGCGTCACAAACCCCAACTCAGTCGCGGCGCGCAGCCCCTCTGCACTGGCACTGCCCTGCAGGCGCAGCGCCGACACGCCTACTTTAGCCGTGGTGCTAAGCCCACCCTCGATACGTACATCACCACCCAACACGCGCGCTTGCGCACCGTTGACAGAAAAACCCGTCTCTGTGAAGCTCAACACGCCGCGTAAGCGCGACAGCTTGGGAATCTCGGCGGAAATTTGCACATCGTTACCCGGCAGTGTGAGCGTTCCCTGCACCGTGGCCCGATCTACCGCGGCCAACGGAAACGCCAACTTCAACCGATAGTCAGCCACGCCATTGGCGGTGGTATTGGCCAGTGCTTTGCTGGTCAGCACACCCAGCGGCGAACCATTCACCACGCTTAACACGTCCGCAAGCGGCCCTTTGGCATCAGCAGTTACAGCTACTGTGGTGCCGCCGTAAAGCTTGCTCAAGGAAGCATCCAACTTGGCAAATTGCACGGCTGTAGCGCTCAGCAGTACACCTGACGCCCCTTTGATTTGCAAGGTGTCTTGCTCCATAGAAAACTGCCCGGAAATCTGACCGAGAGCCGGCCACGGCAAGCTGTCTTTGGGTAATAGAAACGTTGGTGCATAAGCAAACGTTGCATTTTTAATATCTGCGGAAATACGCAAATCGCCTTGTTTGCTATCGGCATAAGGCAAGTCTTGCAAATTACCTTTTAGCTTGAATTTCACATTGGTGGCGGCACCCGCTACCAACGCCTCTCGCACATACGCACGAACATCGTGATCCATCACCAGCGGCAAATACCGGTGCACACGCGACAAGTCAACACGGCTCAAGGTTCCTTGCAAGTCGAGAAACCCTGGAAAACGCTTGTCGCTTACCGTCGTGCCACCGCCCACATCGTTAGATTGCCATTTCACCTGGGCATCGCCTTGCCCATCGGGATTGGCGAAATGCAAATTCGGCACAGCCACCTGCAAGCGCTCTCCATCCCACTTCCACTGCAAATCACCAGAAAATTGG
>JBEGPS010000219.1:0-27063 GCA_041181325.1 Pseudomonadota bacterium | reverse complement strand
GTCGTGTTGGAGAAGCTCATTGACCAGCAGCTGGCCGTAGAGCAGGCTATGGATGCAAAGCTGAATCGCTCTCCTGACACTGTGACGCAGCTTGAAACCGCACGACGCGAAATTTTGGCGGGGGCGTATATCAAGCAAGTCGCCAGTGGCGTACCCCGTCCTAGCGCAGACGAAACCCGCAAGTACTTCACTGAGCATCCGCAGTTGTTTGCTCAACGGCGCATCTTTAGCGTGCAGGAAATACTGGTGGGTACGAACGCCGAAGCCAGTGCACAACTGCACAGCCTTGTCTCGACCGGCAAGCCCATGGAGCAGATTGCGGCATGGCTGAAGGAAAAAAACATCCCATTTTCGGGGGGTACCGCCACGCGTGCGGCTGAGCAAATTCCAATGGAAATTCTTGGCAAGGTCAATGCCCTCACTGATGGGCAGACCACAGTTATCGACACGCCAGCATCTATTACCGTGCTGCACCTGATTTCATCGCAGTCAGCGCCTGTGCCTGATACGGCCGCGCTTCCACGCATCGCACAGTTTCTGCTGAACCAGCGTGTCAATGCCGCCGTGGCCACCAATTTGCAGCACCTGCGAACGGTCAGCAAAATTACATATGTAGGTGAGTTTGCGCAGCCCGCAAAGCCTGCAGCGAGCGAGCCCATCGTCGCGCTAGCACCTGTTGCTGCCAACGGCGATGCCCGCAGAGCGGCT
This sequence comes from Pseudomonadota bacterium, assembly GCA_041181325.1. Taxonomy (GTDB): domain Bacteria; phylum Pseudomonadota; class Gammaproteobacteria; order Burkholderiales; family Burkholderiaceae_C; genus Allorhodoferax. Next base: position 26,355 of record JBEGPS010000219.1, on the reverse strand, counting down.
ATCGACAAAGGCTTAGCCGGACTCAAGTAGCACCGCAGATCCGCATACAACGACCTCACCAGGACCTATAGACCATGACAACACATTCCTATCGCCTCTTTCAATTTCTACTGACCATGGTGTTTGGATTTATTTTGATGGGATTGAGCCTGCAGACGCAAGCGCAAGCCCAGCCCGACTACCCCTTGGGTGCAGGAGACACGATTCGAATTCAGGTATTTCAGAATCCGGATCTCACAATGGAGACGCGCGTGTCTGAAAGTGGCTTCATCACCTACCCTTTAATCGGCGCGGTTGCCGTGGGTGGCTTGGCAATATCCACTGTGGAAAAGAAAATTGCCGACAGCTTGCAAGCGGGTGGTTTCTTACAAAAACCGCAAGTCAGCATAGCCCTGTTGCAAATTCGTGGTAACCAGGTGTCGGTGCTTGGACAGGTGGCCAGACCAGGCCGATTCCCGCTAGAAACCGTCAACACCAGGGTCAGTGACATGCTTGCCAATGCAGGTGGCGCAACAGCCGCTGGCGATGATATTGCCATCGTGACTGGCGTGCGAGGCGGTGAGGCATTTCGGCGGCAAATCAATATCCCATCCATTTTTCTGGATGAGAACCACACCAGCGATATGGTGCTCCAGGGCGGGGACACCATTTACGTTCACCGAGCACCGGTGTTTTACATCTATGGTGAGGCCCAGCGATCAGGTTCGTACCGGATCGAGCGCGACATGACGGTAATGCAGGCCTTGGCCCAGGGGGGGGGCATGACCAGTCGGGGTAGTGAAAAGCGACTGCGCCTGCACCGGAATTTTTCTAATGGACGCATTTTGCAGACTGAGCCTGCTTTGACGGATCTGGTGCAACCCAATGATGTTCTTTTTGTCAAAGAAAGCATTTTTTGATTATGACTATCCAACAATTTTTCCTCATCTTGCGCGCACGCTACAAAGTGGCCCTATTGGTCTTTTTGATGACCGTGATCCTTACTGTGACGGTGAGCTTGTTGATTGCAAAGCAATACACCGCGGGGGCGGCCCTTGTGTTGGATGTCAAGTCGCCTGACGCGGTGAGTGGTCTGATGCTTCAGGGTATGGTTGCACCGGGCTATATGGCTACTCAGATTGACATCATCAACAGCGACCGCGTTGCAAAGGCGGTAGTCAAGCTGCTGCACCTTGACGAAGGCACTGCAGTGCGACAGCAATGGATGTCGGACACCAAGGGCAAAGGGCAGCTCAGCGACTGGCTGGCTGCGTTGCTGCAACAAAAGCTGGATGTGAAACCAGCGCGTGAAAGCAACGTCATCAACATCAACTATTCGGGAACTGATCCAGACTTTGCAGCTGCGGTGGCCAATGCCTTCGCCCAAGCGTACATAGATGTCAATCTGGACTTGCGGCTTGCGCCTGCCAAGCAGTACGCTGCATTCTTTGAGGAACAGGCCCTGGCAGCCCGTGAGAAGTTAGAAACAGCACAGCGCACGCTTTCGACTTACCAGCAGGTAAATGGAATTACCTCAGCGGATGAGCGGGCAGACTTTGAGATCTCCAAACTCAACGAAACATCCAGCCAGCTCACTGCAGTGCAAGGCCAGACAACAGACAGCCAGAGCAAGCGTGGCAATACCCAAGCGGACACCGTTGCAGAGGTAATGCAGAGCCCGTTGCTGAACGGGCTAAAGGCTGACATTGCCAGAATGCAAGCGAAGCTGGCTGAAAGCAACATTAACTTGGGGAGCAACCACCCCCAGACCTTGCGCTCTGAGTCTGAGTTGGCGGCACTCACAGCACAACTGGACAAAGAGACACGAAAAATCACCAAATCCATAGAGACTTCTTACCAAGTCAGTAAGCAACGAGAGTCGCAGTTGCAAGGTGCCTTGGCTGCGCAAAAAAACCGCGTACTACTGCTCAATAAGCAACGCGATGAACTTAATGTGCTTCGCCGCGACATCGAATCGGCCCAGCGCACGTTTGAGACCTTGAGTCAACGTGCTGCACAGACCAATATTGAAAGCCGTGCTAACCAGACCAATATCTCTGTTCTCAATTCGGCAGTGCCACCCACCGACCCATCCAAGCCCCGTGTGATTCTTAATACGGTGGTGTCGCTCTTTTTGGGCGTGTTGCTGGCTGTCGCGGTGGTGCTTTTGCAGGAACTCTTGGACCGAAAAGTTCGGTCACCCGAGGACTTGCTGGAGTATTTGAATCTGTCCATGCTAGGCGCAGTAAGCCCCGCAACTGCTATGCCCACCTTAGCCCTGTCAGGAGCACGCGCATGACACTACCGGCGCTCATCTATGACAACGGGCATAGCCCTAAGGGCGGGGCCCGTTCAATGGGCGACATTTTGGTCGCCAACGGCCGCCTGAGTCCGCAAGACGCCATACGCGTACTGAATCGGCAAAAAATCAACAAGCGGCCCTTTGGCGAGGCAGGCGTTGAACTGAAGGTGCTGACGCAGGAGGACATCGACTTTGCACTCTCCAAACAATTTAACTACCCCTACCTGACTGGCGCAGACACTAGCCTCAGTGGCGACTTGGTCGCCGCTTACCAACCCTTCAGCAAAGTGGGCGAAAACCTGCGTGCTGTGCGCAGCCAACTCATGTTGCGGTGGTTTGACAATGATCCTGCACACAAGGTGTTGGCAGTGGTGAGCCCGGGCTCTGCAGAAGGCAGAACTTTCATAGCCGCCAATTTGGCGATTGTCTTTGCCCAACAGGGCGAACGTACTTTGCTCATTGACGGCGATTTGCGGTCGCCTACCGGATGTGGGCAAAGGGCGTTATTCAAACTGACAAATGGATTAGGCCTATCCAGCATATTGGCCGGACGCGCTGGTCTGGATATTGCACAGCCGGTGCCAGGCCTTCCCGGCCTTGTGGTGTTACCAGCTGGTGCACGACCACCTAACCCCCAGGAGTTGCTGGGACGTATCAGCTTTTCAAAACTCCTTTTTGAAGCAAGTGAAAACTTTGACGTTATCTTGGTGGACACACCCAGCGGAACCCAGTATGCGGATGCGGAGATTATTGCCTCCCGCGCGGGTGCGGCCATGATGGTGACTAGAAAAAATCAAAGCCGTATTCCGGATGCCGCATTGCTGGCACGCAGGCTTGTAAACGATGACGTGGCGTTGGTTGGCGCGGTGCTCAATGATGCGTGACTTGCTATTTGTGCCCTCGCGCAGCGCTGCGCAAATGTGGCTCCCCGTGATTGTGGGTTTTTGCGTTTTGTATGTGCCTAGTCTTGCAGACCTGTTTGCAGGCGTTTGGAGCACGGACGCACAAATGCATGGCCCCATTGTGTTGGGTATTGCGCTGTGGCTGCTGTACCGCAATTGGAGCGCCATGCGCCTGGCTTCTATGGATAAACCGGCCAGTCTGTGGGGCTGGCCGGTCGTAGTTGTGGGTTTGCTTCTGTATGCGTTGGGTCGATCTCAAGACATCCTTTCGTTTGAGGTGTTTTCCGTGGTGGTGGTGTTAGCTGGAACGCTGTTGTTGGTGTACGGCGATGTGGCACTGAAGGTGCAGTGGTTCGCGATTTTCTTCATGCTGTTTATGGTTCCGCTACCTGCTGCTGTTGTGGATGCTGTGACTATGCCGCTAAAAATGGCCGTCTCGTATGGTGCAGAACAGCTGCTGTTTGTTGCAGGCTATCCCATAGGCCGAAGCGGCATCATTTTGCAAATTGGCCAATACAAATTGCTGGTTGCTGATGCCTGTGCAGGCTTGCACACTTTGCTCACACTTGAAGCCCTCGGCTTGCTGTATCTCAACTTGGTGCGGCGTGATTCCGTTTTTCGAAACACTGCATTGGCGTTATTGATCGTACCAATTTCATTCACAGCCAACGTCATCCGCGTCGTCGTATTGAGTCTGATTACTTACCATTTTGGCGATGCAGCGGGGCAGGGGTTTTTGCACGGATTTGCGGGCATGGTTTTGTTCCTCAGCGCATTGATGTTGATCATTACTGCAGATACGGCATTGCAAAAATTGGAGTCAGTAGTGTGTTCCCGTCGTGCACGGGCTGGGCATGTCTGACGCCATGCCAGTCCCCACAAAAAGCCTGTTGTTGTTTTTGATCATGGTAGGTGCCGCATGCCTTACCGTCTTCATACGCCCTTACAAAAGTGCAGCTGACCTCCATATGCCAGTGGTTCTTGAGCAACTGGTTCCATCAGCTTTTGGCGATTGGAAAGAGCTTGCCTTTACAACGACCCAAATCATCGATCCGCAGCAGCAGCAATCGCTGGAAAAAGTCTATAGCCAGACGCTCTCGCGCACTTACACCAACCCACAGGGCTATCGCATCATGCTGTCACTGGTGTATGGAAAGACCCAGCGTGGTGACTTGCAGTTGCATCACCCCGAAATCTGTTACCCGGCCCAAGGATTTGAAGTGATTTCCAATCACACTGCGCAACTGTCAACCGCCTACGGCCCAATTCCTGTAAGGCGGCTGGAAACCAAGTTAAGCGCTGAGCGAATCGAACCAGTCACTTACTGGGCCATGGTTGGTGACCAAATCGTGTTGGGCAGTATGCAGCGCAAGGCGGTGGAACTGCGGTACGGCCTGCGGGGTTACACGGTCGACGGATTATTGTTTCGAATTTCCAGTATTGACGCCGGTACTGATCGGGCATTTAGCCAACAGACGCTTTTTGTGAGCCAACTCCTGAGTGCACTGTCGCCCGGCAATCGGCGCATATTGGCAGGGGTTTAGCGTGCTTAAACCCAATGTAGTGAGTCCCTTGTTGGTGGCCTCGGTGTGTTACCTGGCTGTCCTGAGTTTCCTGAATGCCCGAGGCATCACGGCATCAGCATCTGAGGCTGGCGGCGTTGAAGTGGTGCTGTACTTGCTTTGCTTTGCTTTGCAGGCACGGCGAGTGCCACTGCTCACCTTGGTGATGGCTGCCTGGATTGCGTCGTGGTTGGTATTTTCATGGCTTATGCGCCAAAGCCCCGACATCAAGGGGCTGCGGGATTTGATGATTCCCATCCTGTTCATCGGTCTGGGTCGCCAAGTTGCAAATGTTCAATACGCTGAACGCAGCTTGGCATGGATCGTCGGCATTTTGATTGCGCTGGGGCTATTTGAGGCTTTGTTCACCAATGCCTACAGCCAGCTATTCAACACTTTTTCTTTTTATGTCAATTTGGGGGGCATCCGCGAAGGCTCTGCAGCTTTTGAGGGCCAAATGCTCACGCTCAACGGCTATAGGCCAGAGGGAATCGGGCGCACTATTTTGCCGTCTTTGCTGGGTGCGCACCGCACCTCATCGGCGCTGATGGAGCCAGTGTCATTGGGCAATATGGGTGTGATCTTGTTGGCTTGGGGTTTGTCCAAATCCTGGGAAGAGATTCAACGTAAGCCTTTCATTATGCTCAGTGCGGCCTTGTTGATCACATTGGCGGATTCACGGCTTGGACTGGTGATGGGCGGCACTTTATTAGGATTTCGGATGCTGCCTTTGCCGATGCTACGCCGCGCCGCACCATTCTTTCCATTTTTGATATTTGCATGCGTCGTAGGTGCGGCTTTGCTGTTTTCTGGAACTGACGACACGCTGGCTGGCCGGGTGAGTCGCAGTGGTTCGGCATTACTCCGCTTTGACTGGGCGTTAATTTTGGGCCTGAGTGGACCACTACCCAATTTTGGGGACATGGGCTTTGCTTACATCTTGTCGCGCTTTGGTGCGCCCCTCTGCCTTAGTCTCATTTTGGCTATTTTTATGGTTCCAATGGCAGATGCGCGTGGTGAACGCTTTCGGGTGTTTGTTGTGCTCTATATCTTTGCCAACTTTGCGATTAGCGGTACATCGGTGTTCGCATTGAAGACCGCCGGCATTATGTGGTTTCTTTTCGGAGTACTTAGTACTTCACCCCATGGAGCACGCATATGAAAGTCGTACATGTTGTTAGGCAATACACCCCCTCTTTGGGCGGTATGGAAGAAGTGGTTCGCAGCCTTGTGCAACACCAGCAGACCCACACCCGCTACCGGCCAACCGTAGTTACTTTGGACAGGGTGTTTCGTACCCGCGATCAACAACTGCCACGCGCCGAGGTGCTGGACGGTGTGCCGGTGCGCCGGCTGGCGTTCCGTGGGTCTGAGCGCTATCCTTTGTGTCCGCAGGTGTTACAGGCACTGCAAGGGGCTGACTTGGTGCATGTGCACGCGATTGACTTTTTCTTTGACTATTTGGCATTGACGAATTGGGTGCACCGCAAGCCGCTAATTGCATCCACCCATGGCGGCTTTTTCCATAGTGGATTTGCACCACGGCTCAAGCAGTTGTATTTCCGTACCGTCACGCGTTGCTCGGCGCATGCTTATGGACGCATAGTGGCCACCAGTGAAAATGACGGTGCGCTTTTTAAGGCAGTGGTAAGTCCGCAGAAACTTTGCGTTATTGAAAACGGCGTGGATACGCTTAAATTTTCGGATGCCGCCTTAGGACATCTCGCTCCGACGTTGATTTACTTCGGGCGGTGGTCTACCAACAAAGGCATTCTGGAAATGTTGGACGTTTTGGCCGCTCTTGTCCAACAGCAGCCTGATACGCCCTGGAAGTTGATCTTGGCCGGTCGTGCCTACGATCTTGATGCGTCTGCAATAGCCACACAGGCCGCATTGCGGGGTGTAGCTAGCCAGGTAGAGGTAGTGGCTGAACCGGATAACGCGACATTGCGTCGGTACATTGCTACAGCCAGCTATTTCTTTTGTCTATCTCGCCACGAAGGATTTGGCATTGCACCCATCGAAGGAATGAGCGCCGGCCTCACACCACTGCTCAGTCCTATTCCTCCATTTCGTCATTTGGTGGAAGCGACCGGGGTTGGTCTGGTGTTAGACGCTGATAGCGCGGCTGGCAGAGCAGAACAAATTTGCTATTTGCATCAGCGTCGCTTAGCGCAACCCGGCGGCTATTTGCGGTCTAGAAGTGCTGCACGTGCTGCTGCTGAACGTTATGCCTGGTCGGAAGTGGCTGACCGTTATACGCAGCAGTACGACCAAATATTGGCAGCCACATGACTCGCTATCTGGCGCACCTTGCGCTAGCGTGCTGCGTGGCATTACTTTGTGTCAGCGTTGTGCACGCAAGTTGTCTCGGTTCGGGGCCACTTCGGGGAGTCAATCTCTCGGGGGCTGAATTTGGTGAAAACCGACTGCCAGGTGTGCTCAATAAGGACTACGTTTACCCCGTGATTGACGACTTGCGGTTTTTTCAAAAAATCGGCGTGAGTGTTGTGCGCATACCCTTTCGGTGGGAGCGTATACAGCGCCAACCGTTTGGTCCACTGGACCCGCAAGAGCTGGCTCAGTTACAGCGCGTGGTCACTTGGGGACGGGACATGAACGTGTGTGTCTTGCTGGACCTGCATAACTTCGGAACCTATCAAGGCCAGGTGCTGGGAAGTGAGGCATTGCCTGCGGCTGCATTTATTGACGTTTGGTTGCGTCTGCAACGGGAGTTTACGGATAAAAATTCTAGTGCTTTCGGCCTCATGAATGAGCCAGCTGCATTGCCAGTGGGGCAGTGGATGGCTATTGCGCAGGAGACCGTGCTAGCCCTGCGCAAGTCAGGTGCTGAGAACCTTCTTGTGATCGGCAGTGGCCGTTGGAGTGGTGCGCATGAATGGGAGACATCCTTTGACGGTGTGTCTTCTGCGGACCTATTTCGCGGGTTTCAAGATCCGCTCAACCGGTTTGCAATTGAGCTGCACCAGTATGCGGATTCCAACTACGCAGGAGCAGCAGGTGCCTGTGTGTCAGGACCTCGTCTGCGTAGCATGCTCGCACGCGTGTCAGAGTGGGCCCGGCGAGAAAAAAAACAGCTACTACTGGGTGAGTTCGGCGTGCCGGCATCCCCAGATTGCCTTGAAGCGCTGGTAGCCATTTTGGATTCTGTACAAGACCCACAGGTGTGGATGGGTTGGACCTACTGGTCGGCTGGGCGTTGGTGGGGCAAATACCCGTTGAGCATTCAACCTACAGCAGGCTTGCCAGCCCCACAGTTGACGGTGCTGCGCCAATATTTGCCCTAACTATGGCCACAACCGCAGTTAATCGTCCGGCCAGTGCACCCGTGTTGCCCAATTTAGACGGCATACGTGCTGTGGCGTGCCTCTGTGTGGTGGTTTCACATATGCCGCTACCTGGTAAGCCCGATGCTTTGGGAGGCGTCGGTGTCGCGGTTTTCTTTGTGCTTAGTGGCTTCTTGATGGCCTATTTGTATGGCAGAACGCCATGGGACTCAGCGACCGTTTTGCATTACTGCATTGCCCGTTTTACTCGGATCGCACCCATTTACTGGGTGGTCGTGAGCTTGTGCATCGTGCTTTCCAACCTTGACCTTGGCGATGACTTTCCAATGCAAATCGTTGGTGTGAAACAGATCGCGCGGCACTATTTTTTTGTAGGTACGGGGTATGTGTTTTGGTCTATTCCACCTGAAATTCAGTATTACGGGTTCTTCTTGGTCATCTGGTGGTGTTTGGCGCGCCACACGCGCTATACGTTTGCATTGCCTGTACTGACCTTGGTGGGTACCGCGTTGGTTTTGACACATGCACTGTGGCCAGGCGTGTCGCTGCCCAACAAGTTGCATTTGTTTTTGGCCGGCACAGTTGCAGGGTTGGTTCCGCGGAGATTGTGGAGTACCGCAGCAAATGGGCCTATGTTGGTATGGCTGCAATGTGGCGCACTAGTTCTAGTGGTGGTGCCCGTATGGCTTTTCAGCTCCCAAGCAGCGCTTTACTCAGCGCCTGAAGCCGGCATTGCCTTTGCCGTTGGCATCTATTTTTTGTCCATTCCGTCGCGTTGGACGGCTTTGGTATTCGCATCATCGCCAATGCGTGCGATTGGCCGGGCTAGCTTCTCCATTTATCTCATGCACGTTTTGGTGTTTTATGCAGGAATGCGGTGGCTGCAAATTTCCCAAGATCTGTATGACCCGCTGTGGTGGCTTTTGGGTTTTGCGGCCGTTGCTATCCCCTTGGTGGTTTCCATCTTTTTAGAAATCCCGCTGCAGCGCGTAACACGGCGCGCGCTGCAAAATTTATATAGCCGTAGGAACAAGCTCTACCGGCAGGTGGCGTGAATCTATGAAAATTTTGCTTGTTTGCTCTGCATTCCCGCCACGCGGAAAAGGTGGTGGCCCGATGGGTTCGTTCATGATTGCGAGCGGATTGATCTCACGTGGGCACGATGTTCGCGTGGTCACAATCGGTGACACAACGGCGACCGAGAGCTATCGGGGCATCACGGTGCATGTGGTTCGCTCTCCCAATGTGTACTGGAATTACATTTTTACCAAACGCTCAGGGCTACAAAAACTGGCGTGGCACATCCTGGAAAACTTCAACCCTGTTGCTTACTTTCGCTTACGACCTCATATCACCGCCTTTGACCCTGACTTGGTCATGACGGTGAGTATTGAAAACACCAATGTGGCCACCTGGCTGCTGGCGCGCATGCATTCCAAGCCGGTAGTGCACGTCATTCAAAGCTATTTTTTGGCGTGTTGGCGTGGCAGTCTTTTTAATCATGGGCATGATTGCAAGGGTCAGTGCACCAGTTGCAAAGTATTGTCTGTAGGCAAAAAACCAATGTCAGCATTGGTCAATGGTGTGTTCGGTGAAACCCAGTTTGTGCTGCAAGAGCACCTGCGCATGGGGTATTTCAAGAACGCTACCTCTGCTGTGATTCCCGGGCCGGTATTTCCGATTCCTGGCCGCGTACCCAAGCGGCGCACTGGCGCACTGGTGGTTGGCTACATGGGCGTGTTGGCACCTCACAAGGGCGTGGATGTCCTTGCCAACGCCGCTCGGCTTTTGGGGCCCCAAAGCAAAATGCGCTTCCTCGTGGGGGGTACTGGGGAAAGCGAAAGCTACGTGGCCTCACTCAAGCGGCAATTCGGGCAAGCGGACGTTACCTTTTTGGGGTGGGTGCAGCCTGCTGCAGCCTACCCTCTATTCGACGTGCTGGTGGTGCCATCGCGCTGGAAAGAGCCGTTTGGACGCATCGTGGTTGAGGCGTTGGCTTATGGCATTCCGATCGTTTGTGCTCGCTCTGGTGGTATTGCTGAAAGTATTCAAGATCAGTTGACCGGCTATACCTTTGAGTCAGGCGATTACCGCGCACTTGCGGAGATTCTGCAAAATTGCATTGAAGCGAACGAGCCCGCTCGCTTAGCCATGGCACGCAATGCGCTTCGCCATTCCAGTGCTTTTGATCAGTCCGTCATTGCCTGCCGAATCGACGAATTTTTGAACACCACCGTCGAGGCGTTTCATGGCAACTGATGCCTTAGACCGAGTATGAAGATGCCAGCACGAAGAGTCCTCATCGTCTGCGCTGGTTACCCGCCGGACATAAAGGGTGGCGGCGAAAAATCTACGCAAATATTGGCCCAAAGCCTGAGCGCCCAGGGCAATGTTGTTCGGGTCCTGACGCTGGCAGATACATCGGGGGAGCGCATCGATAGTGATCAGGTAACTCGCATCGAAATGCAGCGGTCGCCCAATATTTATTGGAATTTTCGCCGGCACACCTCCACACTCCAGAAGGTAGTGTGGCATGCACTGGATAATTTCAACCCCCGCGCCATCGATGCTGTTACCCGGTGTATCGACACTTTCAGACCCGACATCGTGGTGTCAAGCACTATCGAAAATTTTGGTCCATCGATATGGCAAGCCAGTGCGAAGGCCGGTATCCCGGTAGTGCACATACTGAGAAGTTATTACGTGCAGTGCCTTCGGGGCACCATGTTCTGCAATGGACGAAATTGCAAGTCGGCCTGCATTGAGTGCAGTGCGTTGACCTGGGGGCGACGCCATGCTGCCCCCCTGGTGAATGGCTTGGTGGGTATCAGCCATTTCATTCTTGACCAGCACAGCGACTTGTTCCCCAAAGCAAAGCAGATCGTTATACCCAACGCCGTACACCCTGTGGCTGCATTACATCCACAGCGCACGCATTCATCGCCAGTGACCTTTGGCTATCTCGGCAGGTTAGAGCCCGAGAAGGGAGTGCGAGAGATTTTGGAAACGTTTCAACAGCTGCCTGACTATTGCCACTTATTAGTGGCTGGCAGTGGGCACAAAGCCTATGAGGCTGCGCTTAGGGCCCAGTTTGCGTCGCCACGAATTCGTTTTTTGGGGTGGGTTAGTGCTGATGCGGTGTACCGTGATATTGATTTTGCTGTCATTCCGTCGCTCTGGAATGAGCCGTTCGGGCGCGTGGTGATCGAGGCCTATTCACAAGGCGTGCCCGTTATTGCCGCTGCCAGAGGGGGTTTGTCAGAACTGGTAAACCAGCACACTGGTTACCTTTTTGATCCCGATGTCAGCGGTGACTTGCATGCTGTGTGCTTACGCGCAGCACACAGCATGCAGTCCTATGACCAGATGGTGCAGGCAGCGCGCAGCGAAGTGCAGCGCTACAGTCCGCCGGCGCTAGCCCAACAATACGATCAGTTCTTCACCGACCTGCTCCATGGCTGAACAGCCTTCAGCGCTGGGGTCGGGCGCACTGTGGGCCATGCTGGACAACTTGGCGCAGCAAGTGTTGTCGTTCGCCGTATTTCTCATTTTGGCGCGGCTGATCGCGCCGCAAGAGTTTGGCCTCATTGCTGTTGCCCACCTGGTGATTACGTTTTTACGGCAAACCATTCTCGACGCCATCGTGCACCCCGTCGCCCGCTGTGCAGATCCCACCGATGCGCTGTACTCCTATGCTTTTGGTTTGTGTGTGCTGGTATCCGCGCTGATGTGTGCGGCGATGCTTGCCAGCGCCGCGGTCCTGGCCCGTTGGTATGCGCAACCAGACTTGGTGGTGGTTGTGTCGTGGATGAGTCTGGTCATTCTTACAACCGGCATGGCAGCTGTGTACGAGGCGCGGCTCATTCGCCAAATGCAGTTTCGTCCGCTGGCGATTCGCTCTATCGTGTCGGTCACTATTGGCGGTGTTGTCGGCATTGTGTTGGCGTTACGTGATGCGGGTGTCATGGCCTTGGTTGCCCAGCAGGTTGTGACTGGTGCCACGGCATTGGCACTGTTGGTTGTGCAATCGAATTGGCAGCCCCAATGGACGAAAAAGCGAGCGCATCCTCACTTGCTTTTGGCCGATGCTGTTCGGGTGGGGTTTACCGGGCTGTTTGGCTTTATAAGCAGCCAAGGCGACACGGTGCTGATCAGTGTTTTGATGGGACCCTACGCCACCGGTATTTACAGTTTCGCCAAGCGATTGACCTCTGCCGTCTATTTGGTGGTTGGTAGTTCACTGCTCAGGCTCGCCATAGCGGCATTTGCGCGTGCTCAAGGCGACTCGCATGCGCTGCGCGAGAGTTATGTGCGTATCTTGGGTATGTCTGTCTGTTTAATGGCACCGCTGCTGGCTGGCTTAAGCATATTGGCCTCGCCGTTGATTGCGCAGTTTTTTGGAATGGCGTGGATGCCTGCGGTTCCTATCGTGGCCTTGCTTTCGGTCTTCTACTTGTTTTTGGCCGCCAATCAAATCAACGATTATTTACTGTTTGCAGTGGGTGCCCGCTCGATACCGATGCGCAGAACCTTGGTGCAGATTGTGGTCGCCCTGGCGCTCGGACTGCTGATGTTCCACAAGGGGCTGGCGTGGATTGCCGCTGGCTTTGTCATTGCTGGTGTTGTGGTTTGGCCCTGGGCGCAGTGGCTGGCAAACGGGCATATGCAATTTGGCTTTTTGAAGCTCGCGCGGGCATTGCAAGCCCCGGCACTGGCCACTGCAGCCATGATGGCGGTTTTGCTTTTTTCTCAGCGTTACGCCGTGCCGACAGCATTCTCTTTGGGGGTGCAGATCGTGTGCGGTGCAGGTGTATTTTTGACAATTCACTGGATGGTTACCGCAGTAAGTTCGGGTGCGCACAACGCATTAGAAGACTTGACGCGTTTATTTGTTTCGCAACCGGTCGACTAGCCAAAACACGTAGCACTGTTGGTTGTCGAACAGAAAAAAAAGGGGGTAAAAAATAGAGTGGTGGCTCCGCAATATATGAAACAGAGCCACACCAGTGATTACGAAACAACGCTATTTGCCGCTGGCGGGCTACCCGGTTTTGTCCATCAGCGCGGCCCGACTTTGTGCATTGCTTCAGACCCATTTGGAGGCCAAGGAAAAGTTGGCACTGGTGTTTGCAAACACCAACTTTGCCACCCAGTGCCAGCGCATGCGACCTTGGCTTTGCAAGAACGATGTGGCTATCGTGAACGATGGTGTGGGTATGGATATCGCCGCAGTACTCAAGCATGGAGTCCGGTTTCCTGAAAACCTTAATGGCACGGACTTTGTGCCACACTTTTTTCAGCAATTGAATCGGCCGACCAAAATATTCCTGCTCGGCGGGCAACCTGGCGTAGCGGCAAACGCTGCCAGGGTCATTACAAGTTTGAGTGGTCAGGTGGTAGTAGGAGTTCACGATGGCTACACCCCCATTGCAGCAGCAGACTTGACCGCAATGATCAACACCTCTGGGGCAGAGGTAATTTTGGTCGCGCTGGGGGACCCCATGCAGGAGGAGTGGATACGCGACAACATGCACGCATCCAACGCAACACTCTTTGTTTGTGTGGGCGCCTTATTCGATTTCTTGAGCGGCAAGGCGGTGCGTGCTCCACGCTGGGTTCAGCGTTTGCACATGGAGTGGTTTTATCGGCTGCTGCAAGAACCTAAACGCCTGGCCCAACGGTACTCGGTCGACATCGTTCGTTTTTTGTTTTTATGTCTTCGATATCAGCGGGGCCAAATTGGTAGTCTTGATGCTTTGCCGAACAGACTCTAAGTAGACCCTCAGCGTTGGCTCATTCGTCAGGCCAATAGCAGTCTGGTAAGCGCTATCAGCCAGCGCGTTAGAGGCCTCGCCAGTGAGTAGAAGCAAATGCCCTCTGGCCACCCACCAGGGCTGAAAGGCCTTGGTGATTGCTGCATCCATTTGGTCCAATTGCTGCAAGCCACGCGCTGCATCACCGGCTTCACCCATTGCCACAGCTCCGGCGACCAAAGCCCCTTGTGTACAAAAGTGCGCATTGATCTGCCGGTAAATCTGGTCTATTCCAGCCCAAGGAGTTTTGCCGATAAACAGGCGGTGGCTGTGCGCTGATTGCACCGCGGCTTCCAGCTGAAACGGGCCGGGTTTTCGCTGCTGCGCGGCTACCCACAGCAGTTGGTCCGCGCGGATGATGGCGTCGCGATCCCACAAGCCCATATCTTGTTGTGCCAATGGGATGAAACCACCGTCTGCATGCCGCTGAGCAGGTCTGCGTGCGGTACAAAACATCATCAGCGCCAGCAGCCCTTGCGCTTCCGGCTCGTTAGGCAGCAGGTTGCACACGATATTGCACAGGAAAATGGCTTCATTCTTCAGGTCTGCAATATGCGCCTCTGCGCCATCGATGGCATCTACGCTCAGTCCGAATGCGCCGTAAATGCTTTCCAATACACAGCCGAGTCGCGCAGGTAGATCATGAAGCTCCGGTTCTTCAAAGCGTATACCCGTGTCGCGAATTTTTTGTTTCGCGCGTACCAGCCGCTGCGCGAGTGCGGTGGGTGAAAGCAGCAGTGCAGAGGCCATGTCCGCCACCTGTAGCCCCAATACGGTTTGAAGCATCAGGGGGATGCGAATTTTTTCGTCGATGGCAGGGTGTGCGCACACGAACATGAGCTTGAGGCGCGCATCCGGCACCACCGGGGCATCGGCTTGCATTTCGTCCTGTTCTAGAAGAGCCGTTATTGCCGGGTCAAACCGCACTTGGTCGTGACGGGCAATTTGCAGCAGTTGCCGTTTGGCTACCGTTAGCAGCCATGCATCGGGCGCATCGGGCACGCCAGTTACTGGCCACACTTCCAGTGCCTTGAGCAGTGTATCACCCATAGCGTCTTGTGCAGCCGCAATGTTCCGCCACTGCCACGCAAGGTAGGACACCAGTCGCCCGTACGATTCCCGGGCTGCCAGCTCAGCAGCCCGGTGTGTTGCGGCCGTTGTGGGCGCTGGCGTGCGCACCTAGGCCGGGGCGGACATCACCAACACCGGACGAACCTCGGTGGAGCCTGTGGCGGCATTGGGGCTGCGTGCGGCCCACTCCAAAGCATCGTCCAAACTGGCCACTTCGATGATGAAGTAGCCGCCCAGGTGCTCTTTGGTATCGGCATAGGGGCCATCATGGATCACACGTTTGCCGTTACGCATTTGCACCTGGGTGCCATTGTGTGGCTCTTGCAGCCCATTGCCGTGCACCACGATGCCCGCCTGGCCCATGGCGCCGACATAGGCATTCCAGGCGCCCCAGTAGGCGGGTGCGGCTTCGGGATTGGCCCGTTGGGCGACGTCGGCAGCGGTCTCTTTAAAAATAAGCATGAATTGCATGATTTTTCCTTGGGTGAATTAGGGGTTAGATTTTTTGATCTGGGTCACGGATACCCAGAGTAGTCCGGCGGCAATTGCCACCACCGTGGTCAGAATTGCCACTTGAGAAGAACCGAACGCTGCAAATACGCCTTGGGTGATGTCCCCTATATAGAGGCCTATATAGGCCACCAATGACGCCACAAACATCGGGGTTGCCAACCGTTTGCGCAGCAGTAGCAACACGCTGCCAATGGTGCCGCCAAATACTCCCACCGCAAACGCGATGGTCATCCACGCTGGCAAGCTCACGTAAAGCTCGGCTTGTTCTTTGGTAAGTCCCTTGGCCATAAAATTGTCAACAGTGCCTTGAACGGTGGGCAGGAACTGAATGATTCCAAAAATGTTCCAGGCCAAACCGAAAAACGCTGCCGGCCAGAACCACTTGGGCACTGCGGACTTTGAGCTGGTAGTGCTCATGTTTTTAATCTCCTTAAGTAAAAGCCTTGGCATTATTGCCATGACTCAACAAGCAGATGTTTGAGCCCAAGGCCAATCGACACGCAGAACACATTTTTTCATTTTTTGAAAACAATGCATTCGTTCGGCAGCAAAACTAGGGTAAATACTGATTTTTGCCGACTTCCCATTTTTGAGTCGTATCCATACAATGCAGTCATTCAGCATACTGAATGTAAATTGGAGTAATCATGACTTTCCCCAAAAATGCCTGGTACGTGGCCTGCATGCCGCATGAAATTGACGAGAAGCCCTTGGGCCGCAAGGTGTGTGGCGAGAGCATTGTGTTTTACCGGGCTGCCGAGGGCAAAGTGGCCGCGCTGGAAGATTTTTGCCCACACCGTGGTGCACCCCTATCTTTGGGCTATGTGTCTGACGGAAAGTTGGTGTGCGGTTACCACGGTCTGGAGATGGGTTGCGAAGGCAAAACCATCGCTATGCCGGGCCAGCGCGTAGGGGGTTTTCCGTGCATTCGCAGCTACCCGGTAGTGGAGCGTTATGGGTTTGTCTGGATTTGGCCTGGCGATGCTGCCAAGGCTGATTCGGCGACCATTCAGCACATGGACTGGTACGACAACCCGGAGTGGGCCTATGGGGGTGGGCTGTTCCACATTGCCTGCGACTACCGTCTGATGATCGACAACCTGATGGACCTGACGCACGAAACCTATGTGCACTCCACCAGCATTGGTCAGAAAGAGATTGACGAAGTGCCCTGCAAAACCACGATTGATGGCGACATCGTCGTCACCAGCCGGTTCATGACCGGAATAGAGGCTCCTCCCTTTTGGAAAATGGCCCTGCGTGGCAATAATTTGGCCGATGACGTGCTGGTAGATCGCTGGCAAATCTGCCGTTTTACGCCCCCCAGCAGCGTGAACATTGAGGTGGGTGTGGCGCATATGGGCCATGGCGGTTATGACGCGCCCAACGATAAAAAGGCCTACAGCGTGGTGATTGACTTCATCACCCCTGAGACCGAGACATCCATCCACTACTTCTGGGGCATGGCGCGCAAGTTCAACCCGAAGGACAAGGCGCTGACCGCCACCATACGCGAAGGCCAAGGCAAGATATTTACCGAAGACCTGGAGATGCTAGAGCGCCAGCAAAGGAACTTGTTGGCACATCCCACCCGCAGCATGTTGAAGCTCAATATCGATGCTGGCGGTGTGCAATCGCGCAAGGTGCTGGAGCGCTGGATTGCGCAGGAGCAAGGGGCATAAACGAGGCGTCTACTGCCTACTGTATGCGCCCGTTAAACTCGGGCCATGACCTTTCTAGACCAGCTGCGCACCGCCGAGCGCCAAAACGGCTCCCTGTTATGTGTGGGACTGGACCCAGATCCGGCCAAATTCCCCGCCGGCTTGAAAGGCGACGCCAGCAAGATTTTTGACTTTTGCGCCGCCATTGTGGATGCCACTGCCGACCTGGTGATTGCATTCAAACCGCAAATTGCCTACTTTGCTGCCCACCGCGCCGAAGCGCAGCTGGAGCAGCTGATGGAACACATGCGCCGCACCGCGCCGCAGGTGCCCATCATTCTGGATGCCAAGCGCGGCGACATCGGCAGCACCGCCGAGCAATACGCCATTGAAGCTTTTGAGCGCTATGGCGCGGACGCGGTCACGCTTTCGCCTTTTATGGGGTTTGACTCGGTGCAGCCGTATTTGAAGTACCACGGCAAAGGCGCATTTTTGCTGTGCCGCACGTCTAACCCCGGTGGCGACGACTTCCAGCCGCAGCACCTGATGGACCTGCCCGGCCAGCCACGTCTGTACGAGCACATTGCCGCGCTGGCCCAGGGCCCTTGGAACCTGAACGGCCAGTTGGGTCTAGTGGTTGGTGCAACTTATCCCGCCGAAATTGAGCGGGTGCGTGCTGTGGCCCCATCGGTACCGCTGCTGATACCCGGCGTGGGCGCGCAGGGCGGTGACGCGGTGGCGACTGTCAAAGCGGGTTACCGCAGCGCAGGCGGCGACACTACGGCACCGATTGTGGTGAACTCCTCGCGGGCCATTTTGTATGCGTCGCAAGGTGCTGACTTTGCCGCCGTGGCGCGCCGCGAGGCTACCAAAACCCGTGATCAGTTGGAAGCTGCCAAAGCCTGAGCGCTACTAATTTAATAGCTGCTTACGCACAGTGGACGGGATCTAGCGGCCAATTTTGTTTGAAAAATAGGGGGTAAACCGCATGATTGATCTCTATACCGCTGCCACTCCCAACGGGCACAAAGTGTCCATTGCGCTGGAAGAATTGGCACTGCCCTACATCCTGCAGGTGCTGGACCTGTCCAAGGGCGAGCAAAAGCTGCCCGACTTTCTGGCCATCAACCCCAACGGGCGCATTCCCGCCATCGTGGACCGTGCCGAGCAACCCGGCGAAGAAGATTTTGCGGTGTTCGAGTCTGGCGCCTGCCTGATTTACCTGGCCGAGAAAACCGGGCGACTCATGCCTACAGATGTGAAAGGCCGCTCCCGCGTCCTCCAGTGGCTGATGTTCCAAATGGGTGGCATCGGGCCGATGATGGGCCAGGCCAATGTGTTTTACCGCTACTTCCCCGAAAAACTGCAACCCGCCATTGACCGCTACCAAGGCGAAAGCAAGCGCCTGTTCCGCGTGATGGATGGCCACCTGAAAGACCATGAATACCTGGCGGGCGACTACTCTATTGCCGACATTGCCAACTGGGCCTGGGTGCGCACGCACCGCTGGTCGGGCGTGGAGGTGGACGACCTGCCGCACCTGCAGCGCTGGCTGGCCGCCATCCGTGCACGGCCTGCAGTGCAAAAAGGCATTGAGATGCCGCCGTCCAAAATGGACCTCACGCGCGATGGAGAGGAGCAGGCCAAAAAGTTCTCCGAGCAAGCCCGCACCATGGTGGAAATGGGCCAGTCCCAAAAAGTTGGTATCTGATATGAAGCTCTACATCGCTCCCCGCGCGCCAAGCCCTAGGCGCGTCACCATGTTCATGGTTGAAAAGAACATCAGCAATATTGATCTGGTCAACGTGGACCTGAACGCGCAGGAACACAAAGGCGAGGTCTTCCGTGCCAAAAGCCCGCTGGCTAAGGTGCCCGCGTTGGAACTGGATGACGGCCGTGTGCTATCTGAGACCCGCGCCATTTGCACCTACCTGGAAGGCCTGTACCCCGAGCCCAACCTGATGGGCGTGGACGCCGAAGAGCGCGCGTTTATTGAGATGGCCGACCGCCGCGTGGAGCACTATTTGTTGGCAGGCATTGCTAACACCATCCGCCACACCCACCCCGGTTTGGCCCCGCTGGAGCAGCCGCAGTTTCCCGACTACGGAAATTCGCAAGCGCAGAAGGTACGCGAGATTGCGCAGTGGTTTGACCATGTGCTGGAGCGCCAGCCGTGGATGGCCGGTGAGCGCTTCACCATTGCCGACATCACCGCGTTTTGCGCCATCGAGTTTGCCAAGCTGATGCACTTCAGCCCTGGTAAAGAAGGCTTGCCTGCGCTGCAGGCCTGGCGCGACAAGGTCAACGCGCGCACCAGCGCCCGGGCGTGAGTGGGGTAGTGCGACTGGGTGCGCAGCACGCGTAACAAAGTGCAAAAGCGTTAGGCGGGGTGCCTCAGCTCGGTTAGTCTGTGCGCTGACTAACCCACAAATGGCTCAATTTTTACCGCCCATGCGCCCTGAAACTTCGGACAATTCCACTGAACAATCAGCCTGGGTGCTCGTCAGCGCTGCGGCGGCCGTGCTGCCCTTAGCCGCCTGCGGTGGTGGGGGTGATTCTGCAGCCGTGGCAAGCAGCGTACCCCTTGAGCCAGGCCGTGCGGTGAGCTTGAACAGCGTGTCCGCCGGTAAAGCCTACCCCGCGCCAACCACATCAGCCCAAGCTGTCCGTTTTTTGTTGCAAGCCCAACTGTCCGCGAGTGATGCGGACATTGCCAGTGTGCAAAGCAGCGGTTTTGCCAAATGGATTCAAAACCAAATCGCCGCAGACCAAGGTCCTACGGGATGGGACTGGCTCAATGCCAAAGGCTATGGCGATGTCAACAACGCCAGCAACTTCTACGACAGCAGCTTCCCCGGCGACTACATGGCCTGGAGCCAGCTGATCACCTCGCCAGACGCTGCGCGCAAACGCATGGCGGTTGCGCTGTCTGAAATATTCGTGGTGTCACTCAACGGGCTGGACTTCGCATGGCGTAGCCATGCCGCTGCCCATTATTGGGACACACTATCCAAGCAGGCGTTTGGCAACTACCGCGACTTGCTGGAAGCCATCACGCTCAACCCCGCCATGGGCTACTACCTCAACACCAAAGGCAACAAAAAAGCCGACGGTAGAGGTAGCGCGCCCGATGAAAACTACGCCCGTGAGGTAATGCAGTTGTTCAGTATTGGTCTGGTGGAGCTGAACCAAGACGGTACACCCAAGCTGGTGGGGGGTAACAAGATAGACGCCTACACGGCGCTGGACGTGAGTGAGTTTGCCAAAGCTTTCACCGGGTATGACCTGGACCGTAGTCAAAATGTGGATACCCCGATCGCACAAACCGGCGGGGGGGTGCGCAACATACCCAACACCACTTCGGTACGCTTGCCAATGGTGCAAGTAGGCAACAACCACTCCTCGGGCACCATCAACTTCATGGGCGGCACGTTGGACAACAGCTCTGCCCCCGCTGCCCTGAAGGCCGCATTGGACAAGTTGTTCAACCACGCGAACACCGCCCCCTTCATCTGCAAACAGCTTATTCAGCGGTTGGTTACCAGCAACCCCAGCCCGGCCTACGTGCAGCGGGTGGCCAATGTGTTTGATAACAATGGCTCGGGTGTGCGCGGTGACCTGGCGTTTGTGTATGCCGCTGTATTGCTGGACGACGAAGCGCGTGGCCCCAATGGTTTGAATGCGGCTGTGCAGCCTGAGTTTGGCAAACTGCGCGAGCCGATGTTGCGCTTGGTGCAGTGGGCGCGTACCTTTGGTGTGACATCGGCATCTGGCGCGTGGAAGATTGGCGACCTGAGCAACGCGGGCACGCAGTTGGGTCAAAGCCCACTTCGGTCGCCCTCGGTGTTTAACTTCTTTCGCCCCGGATATGTGCCTGCGGCAACTGCCCTGACCACAGGGGCGGTTGCCCCCGAATTTCAGTTGGTCAACGAGTCCAGCGTGGGCGGCTACCTGAATTACATGCAGGGCGTAATTGGCAACGGCATCAACTTTGTCAGCGGCTCTACATGGGATATTTCCACCCCTTACAGCGCTGAAATTGCGCTGGCGCTCACCCCCACACCTGCCAACCCTACAAACTTGATTGACCGGCTGAACCTGCTTTTATGCGCAGGCCAGTTGTCCGCACCTAACGCCCTACTGATCACTACTACGGTGGGGGCCATGAAAGGCATGGATACCTCGACTCCCGTCAACGCCACCAAGACAGCAGCCAATCTGCGCAACCGCGTGTGCGCTGCGGTGCTGATGGTCATGGCTTGCGCCGAGTATTTAGTTCAGAAATAGGCGCTTTGCACATGTCCTCACACTCTACTTTTGTACCCAGCCGCCGTGACTTTCTAAGACGCTCGGGCCAACTCGCGCTGAGCGGCACTGCCTTGCCGTTTGCCTTAAATTTGGCCGCCATGGGCGAGGCCGCAGCATTTACGGCAACAGCGGGCGACCCCAACGACTACAAAGCTTTGGTGTGCGTGTTTTTGTACGGCGGCAATGACTATGCCAATACGCTGGTGACCTATGACGATGCCAGTTATGACCAATACAGCACGATTCGTGGCGGTGGAGCTTTGCGCACCGCCGGGGGCATTGCGTTCGCCCAAAGCGCGCTGGCCGCCACAGAACTCAAGCCCGCTGCGTTGGATGTGCCCGTTGATTCGCTTGGTGTAGCGCGCAAATTTGCACTCAACCCCACCATGACTGGGCTGACGAACCTGTTCAACACCGGGAAAATGGCGGTTCAGCTGAACGTCGGTCCCTTGGTGAAGCCGCTCACCCGCGCGCAGTACAACAGCTCTGACAAAGTGGCCAACCCGCGCCCACCGCAGCTCTTTTCCCACAACGACCAGCAGTCGGTGTGGCAGTCATCGTCGCCCGAAGGTTCGACCATTGGCTGGGGCGGCAACATAGGCGATTTGGCGCTTGCGCCTAATCCGGTATTGAACACGCCGGCCCAGTTCACCTGCATATCTGTGACAGGTAACGCAGTGTTTTTGTCTGGCGATACAGCGCTGCAGTACCAGGTCAGCACCGGTGGGGCGATCAAAATTAGCGCGGCGGTGTCCGGCGCAACCATTTACGGGTCAAGCACCGCTGCCAGTGGCGCAATGACGGTGAGCGCAGCCATGCGAACCATCCTGCAGCAAACCGGAAGTCACAAGCTGGAAAACGAATACAACAAAGTCACCACGCGGGCCATTGCCGCAGAGACCAAGGTGACGGATGCACTCAAGCTCACTGACGCGACGGCCACACCCACCGCGGGTGTGCCGCTGGCTACCGTCTTCCCCACTGGTAACTCCTTGGCCGACCAACTCAAAATGGTGGCCCGCCTGATCAAAGGCCGCACGGTATTGGGCGCGCAGCGCCAGGTGTTTATGGTGTCCATAGGCGGGTTTGATTTGCACGACAACCTGATTCGCGACCATGGTGGCACCTTGGGCAAAGTCAGTGCTGCAATGACTGCGTTTTATGACGCCACGGTAGAAATGGGCGTGGCCACCAAGGTCACCGCCTTCACCGCGTCCGACTTCGGCCGCACGTTGGCCTCCAACGGCGATGGATCGGACCACGGCTGGGGTAGCCATCACTTTGTAGTGGGTGGGGCGGTGAACGGCAAAAAGTTTTACGGCACTGCGCCACCGATTAGCGTGGCAGACACCAAAGACAGCGGCGGCAATTACCTGCCTGCCAACCAGTGGCACGTAGGCCAAGGCCGCCTGCTGCCCAGCACCTCGGTAGACCAATATGCTGCCACCTTGGCGAAGTGGTTTGGGGTCACCATCACCGAGATGCCCACCGTGCTGCCCAAGATTGTGAACTTTGGCAACTTGGCCTCGCCAGCGCGCTTGGACTACCCTGTGGACTTGGGTTTTATGGCGTAAAGGTTTTACAGCAGCTATAGTTTTTATAGCTGCTTACGCATGCTCTACGGGGGCTAGAGGCCAATAAGGTGCGTTTTTCGCCACCACTCCGAAAAACTGTGGCAATGCTTGTCTACCGTGGCAAACAACGCTGGTTGTGGACAGGGCTTTGCCACCGGACCGTTCGTCTTTATCGACCAAAACTTTTGTGCTGAGACCATAGCCCCATCCACATGCGGATTTGTTTGCCAACTGACAGAGCGAGCGGCTTGGAGTGCCAGCGCTATATGTGTTGTATTTCCCCACCATAGATGGGCCGTGTGCGCTTGCAGTCCTTGAGTTACGAAGCGCCAACGCAGTGCACTCCAGGGCATTTCCACATGACACTCGGAAAAACCAGCGCCAACAACCAGCACGTTCGCGTTTGCACCGTGGGGCACTGCGCCCAAGGACCAAGGGTGCAATAGCCACACATCACGGTCTGTTGCCAGTGCGTTATCGGGTGCACACCATTCAGCGCCCGGCGGTGTGGTTTGCAAAGAAGGTTGCGCTACGCCCACCACAGTGAGTTGCTGGGCATTTTGTGTGTGCTGGATTGCGACATTGCGGGCTATGTGGTCCAACGCTTCGTAGCTGGTATCAAGTATGGTGCCGGGGCTGTGCCAGTGCGCAGGCGCGTACTTGGCCACATTGTCGGCGTTGAATAGATAGGGTTTGCTACTGCCGGTGCCAGATACCCATTGCCAGCTCAGATGGTTGCTGGCCAGGTCGCCATCAAGGAGGTGCCCCAGCATCCACTGTGCACCCACATGCCAGTGAACCTTGCACAGATGCACCAAGTAGCTGGCCAGCCACATGCGGGCGTGGTTATGTAGGTAGCCCGTTTCGTACAGTTCGCGCACAGCCAGATCGATCGCGGGGATGCCTGTGCGGGCTTCCAATACGTTGATGGGCAACTCTGGTTGGTAGGCGTGGTCGGGCAGCGGTCCCGTGTGGAGGGATTGGTGAATGCCTTCCCCCAGGTGCCTCCAAACGTGGTGCCAGTAGGCGCGCCATCCCAACTCGAAAACCAGCTTGTGCCTGGTATCCAGCGCGTGTCTGGCGTTTACCGCTGTGTACACATCCCGCAGACTCAGCAGACCGTGGGTAAGGTAGGGCGAAAGTCGGGTCACTGCACCTTCCAGCGCATTGCGAGTGCTGGCGTAGGCTTTGGGGTCCACGGCGTCAAGGCGTAGATGGGCGGCGTCCATTGTGGGTTGGAATTGAGCGAGCTGCACTGGAGTCATGCTGCGTCTGAAGCCGATGCTGCCACTAAGGTGTTGGGCAATTGCCCGCGCCGGTGGGTTGCGGCCTGCTGGCTAATCGCATCACGGGCGGAGGAGTCTAGCCGAGTGAGGTTTTTCAACTGCATGGCCATGCGCGGGTTTTTTTTGAGCATGGGCTCGTGGCGCGCCAAGAAGTCCCAGTACAGCGTGGTGAACGGGCAGGCGCTAATCCCCGTGGACAGCGCGGGGTCGTACTTGCAGCCTTTGCAATGGTTGCTCATGCGCTGGATGTATTTACCGCTGGCCACATAGGGCTTGCTGGCCATCAGCCCACCATCACCAAACTGGCCCATGCCCAGCGTGTTGGGCAGCTCCACCCATTCCACCGCGTCCACGTAGACACTCAAGTACCACGTGTGCACCGCCTGCGGCTTTACGCCCAGCAGCAGCGCGTACAGCCCGGTCACCATCAGGCGCTGGATGTGGTGGGCATAGCCGTGCTCCAGCGTTTGGCCAATGGCGTCTTTCAGGCAGGCCATGTCGGTGTCACCGGTCCAGTACCAAGCGGGTAGCTCGGCTTGGGCATCCAGCGCGTTGTGTTCCTGGTACCCGGGCATTTGCGTCCAGTAAATGCCGCGCACGTATTCGCGCCAGCCCAGTATTTGCCGAATAAACCCCTCCACCGCAGCCAGCGGAGCGTGGCCGGTGCGGTGGGCGTTTTCCGCCGCTTGCACAACTTCGCGCGCGCTCAGCAGTTTGAGGTTGAGCGCGCAGCTCAGGTGCGAGTGGTACAGCCACGGCTCGCCCGACCACATGGCGTCTTCATACAGGCCAAACAGCGGCAGGCGCTCTTGAATGAACGCTTGCAACGCCGTGACAGCCTGCGCGCGGGTCACCGGCCAGCCGAACATCGACAGCGTGCCCGGGTGGCTGGCGAATCGCGTATTGACGAGTGTGATGACGTCTTGGGTAATCGCATCGGGCGCAAAGCGTGTGGGCGGCGGCACGTTTTGCGGGCCCGCTTTGCCGAATGACTCGCGGTTGTCGGCATCAAAATTCCACTGCCCGCCGACGGGCGCTTTGCCATCCATCAATATGCCGTGCTTCTGGCGCAGCTCGCGGTACCAGTACTCCAGTCGCAGTTGCTTGCGGCCTTTGGCGTGGGCCGCAAAGTCACGCACCGTGCTGAAGAAATGCGTGTCGTCGCGCAGGTCCAGCGGCAGGGCGTGCGCTGCGGCCACGGCGCGCAGACTTTGCAGCACGCGCCAGTCGCCGGGCGCGGTGATCACCAGCGTGGCGGGGTGCAGCTGGGTGATGGCGTGGGCCAGTTCCAGGGCCAAGGTGCCACGGTTGTCCGCGTCGTCCAGCTGGGTGTAGTGCAGCGGCAATCTCCGCGCTTGCAAGTCCTGCGCGAAGTGGCGCATGGCGCTGATGAATACCGCAATGCGTTGCTTGGCAGACCACACATGGGTGGACTCTTCGGCCACCTCGGCCATCCAGATTACGTCTTGAGTGGCATCGAAACCTTGCAGCGCCGAAGACTCGGCGTCAAGCTGGTCGCCCAGCACGATGACCAAGTTGCGCACTGGGGTGGGCAAGGGCACAGTGCGCGAAGACTGCCCGGGTGCAGAGGCCGCAACCAGCGTTGAAGAGTGCGTTCCGTGGGTGGAGCTCATGGTGTGGTTTTAGTCGCTTTTTTGGCCCGGCAGGCATCCGAGCAGTACAGCACCGACTCCCAGTTTTTGGCCCAGGCCTTGCGCCACGTCATGGTGCGGCCGCACACGGCGCACAGCTTGCTGGGCAGGCTTTGTTTGTTGCCTTTGAAATCGTTTTTCATGTGAATAAATCGCCTTGTGGTGATGGGGCGGTTGGTTCTTTGGATTTGCGTTTGGCCGCTCGCCCGGTTTGCGGCAGGCCGCTCTTGCGCGAGCCATGGCGGGCCTGCACATCGCCCGCTTCCTCGCGCGCCTCGTGGGTTTTTCGCAGGCCGTACATGCGGTCTTTGGCGGCTTTCATGGCTACTTTGTCGTCCACTATGGGGAAAGGGTAGTCGGTGCCAATCATGCAGCCCGCCATGTGCTGCACGCTCACGTCCATCTTCCACGGCGCGGCCAAATA
>JBEGPS010000218.1:0-4285 GCA_041181325.1 Pseudomonadota bacterium | reverse complement strand
AGCATTGACGCGCTGGTGGCGCAAGTCATGGCACAGGTGCAGCCGGGCGACCACATTCTGTGCATGAGCAACGGGGGGTTTGGTGACATTCACCGAAAGCTGCTCGATTTGCTACAAAAATCGTAGCTGCTTACGCAATGCCGACGGGGCTGCAGGCCGAAAACGCTTAAAAAATTAGCTTCAGCGTAGTAGCCACGCACAGCGCCAATAACGCACAAAACCGTAGTCGCGATATCGGCAATGGTGCCGACAGTGCGACTTCGGTCACTCGGGTTACTTTGCTGCTCGCCGCGCCTTCACCGCGGCAGACAGCACCTCCAAAGACTCAAGTGAATCGTCCCAACCCAGGCAGGCGTCGGTAATGCTCTTGCCATATTCCAGTTGGCTGGAGTCGTCTTTGCCGGGGGTGAACTTTTGGGCACCTGCGTGCAAGTGGCTTTCCACCATAACACCAAACACGCTGGTGGAGCCACTGGCAATTTGGGTGGCAATGTCTTTGGCCACTTCCAGCTGCCTTTCGTGTTGTTTGCTGCTGTTGGCGTGGCTGCAATCCACCATCAAGGTGGCGGGCAACTTGGCTTTGGTCAGGTCGGCGCACGCTGCGGCTACGCTGGCTGAGTCGTAGTTGGGGGCTTTGCCGCCGCGCAGAATCACGTGGCAATCGGGGTTGCCGTTGGTTTGCACAATCGCCACCTGGCCGTTTTTGTGGACTGACAAAAAGTGGTGTCCGCCCGCAGCGGCCTGAATCGCATCGGTGGCAATTTTGATATTGCCGTCGGTGCCATTTTTGAAGCCGATAGGAGCTGACAAACCAGAGGCCAGCTCGCGGTGCACCTGGCTCTCCGTGGTACGCGCGCCGATGGCGCCCCAGGAAATCAGGTCACCCAGGTACTGGGGCGAGATCACGTCCAGAAACTCGCTGCCTGCGGGCAAGCCCTGGCGGTTGATCTCAATCAGCAACTGGCGCGCAATGCGCAGGCCTTCGTCAATGCGGAAGCTCTCGTCCAGGTACGGGTCGTTGATCAGGCCCTTCCAGCCCACGGTGGTGCGGGGCTTCTCGAAATACACGCGCATTACGATCTCCAGCGTGTCTTTGTATTTCTCGCGCTGCTCTTTGAGGCGGCGGGCGTAGTCCAGCGCAGCGGCAGGGTCGTGAATGGAACAGGGGCCGATGATGACCAGCAAGCGGTCGTCTTTGCCCGCCATGATGTTGTGAATCTTGCGGCGGGTGGTGCTGATCAGGTTTTCGACCACAGTGCCACGGATGGGGAAAAAGCGAACCAAATGCTCGGGCGGGGGTAGCACAGTGATGTCCTTGATGCGTTCGTTGTCAGTCGTGCCGGTACGGTCTTCGCTCTGTGCGGCATACCAGGCATCGTTGGCTGTGTGGGCTTTTGCGGTCATGGTCAAGGCTCCTGTGGTCAAAATAATTAAAACGAAAAAGACATAAAAAAACCGCCGGGGGTGCCGGCGGTTTTTGAGGGATTCAGACCGTTACTTGTGGGTACGTTCAAAACTCTCTACCGCCGCAGGCGCTTGAGAACCAAAAGTAGCTAAAGTAAAAACGGGCTGAATGCATAGGTTCAATGTAGCACAGCTTGAAAACCGCTCGCTGACAGCCCGTGCTAAGCGGTGCCGCCGACGGTCAGTCCGTCGATGCGCAAGGTGGGCTGGCCCACGCCCACGGGCACGCTTTGGCCTTCTTTGCCGCAGGTGCCCACGCCACTGTCGAGCTTCATGTCGTTGCCGATCATGGAGACGCGTTTCAGGCATTCCGGGCCGTTGCCCACGATGGTGGCACCTTTGACGGGATACAAAATTTTGCCATTTTCCACCCAATAGGCCTCAGAGGCCGAGAACACAAACTTGCCATTGGTAATGTCCACCTGGCCACCGCCAAAGTTGGTGGCGTACAGGCCTTTTTTGATGCTCTTGACGATTTCTTCCGGCTCTTTGTCGCCGCCCAGCATGTAGGTGTTGGTCATACGCGGCATGGGGATGTGGGCGTAGCTTTCGCGGCGGCCATTGCCCGTGGGGGCCACGCCGGTCAGGCGGGCGTTCATGCTGTCCTGGATGTAGCCTTTCAGGATGCCGTCTTCAATCAGCACATTGCGCTGGGTGGGGTTGCCTTCGTCGTCCACGTTCAGCGAGCCACGGCGGTCCGCAATGGTGCCGTCGTCCAGCACGGTGACGCCTTTGGCTGCTACGCGCTGCCCAATCTTGCCGCTGAACGCGCTGCTGCCCTTGCGGTTGAAGTCGCCCTCCAGGCCGTGGCCAATGGCTTCGTGCAACAAAATGCCGGGCCAGCCAGAACCCAACACCACCGTCATCTCGCCCGCAGGTGCGGGGCGGGCTTCCAGATTGGTGAGCGCCGCGTGCACCGCCTGGTTCACATATTCTTCAATCTGCGCATCGTCAAAGTAGGCCAGACCAAAGCGGCCACCACCACCCGATGAGCCCACCTCGCGGCGGCCTTTTTGCTCGGCAATCACCGTAACCGACAGGCGCACCAAGGGGCGCACATCGGCGGCCAGCGTGCCGTCGGCGCGCGCCACCATCACCACGTCGTACTCGCTGGCCAGACCGGCCATGACTTGAATCACGCGCGGATCTTTGGCACGGGCCAGTTTTTCCACTTTGCCCAACAGGGCCACTTTGGTCGTGCTGTCCAGCGTGGAAATAGGGTCGGTTCCGGGGTACAGCTTACGCCCACCCGCTATCTTTTTAGTAGCTGCCTTCGCACGTCCCACCTTGCCTGCAGCCCCAATAGACCGCACGGTGCGAGCTGCATCGATGAGTGATGCAAACGAAATATCGTCAGAATAAGCAAACGCGGTTTTCTCGCCGCTCACGGCACGCACACCCACGCCCTGGTCGATACTGAACGAGCCGGTTTTGACAATGCCCTCTTCTAGGCTCCAGCCCTCGGAACGGGTGTATTGAAAATACAGGTCTGCCTCGTCCACCTGGTGCGCCTTGATCTCCGCCAGCGCTTTGGCCAAGTGGGATTCGTCCAAGCCAAACGGCGTGAGCAAGAGGGACTTGGCCGTGGCCAAGCGTTCGATGGTGGGTTCGCGAGAGATCATCCAACCATTTTAGGCCTGCCCTGAAAACCCCTAACCTTGGCTAAGACTGCACCAGCCGCTTAGAACTGGCAATGGACATCAATATCCCCAAGGCTAATCCGAGCGTCACCATCGCGGTGCCGCCGTAGCTGATAAACGGCAGCGGCACGCCCACCACCGGCACGATGCCGCTGACCATGCCCATATTCACAAAGGCGTAGGTGAAGAAGATCATGGTGACGCTGCCCGCAAGCAGCCGGGAAAACAGCGTGGGAGCATCCAGCGCAATCGCCAAGCCGCGCAAAATCAAAAACACAAATGCCCCAATCAAAAACAAATTACCCAGCAAGCCGAATTCTTCGGAATACGCCGCAAAAATAAAGTCGGTCGTGCGCTCAGGGATAAATTCCAAATGCGTCTGGGTGCCCTGCATAAACCCCATGCCAAACACGCCGCCCGAGCCAATAGCGATCATGCCTTGAATGATGTGAAAGCCTTTGCCCAGCGGGTCGCGCGAGGGGTCTAATAGGGTACAAATGCGTTGTTGCTGGTAGTCGTGCAGCACCGGCCAGCGCATTCCGTCGGCACACAGCTGCGGCTCAAATATCACCAGCAGCCCTACACCGATGACTGCCAACACCACCGGTGGAATCACCAGTTTCCAGCTCATGCCGGCATAAAAAATCACCGACGTGCCCGCAGCCAATACCAGTAACGCGGTGCCCAGGTCGGGCTGCTTCATGATCAGGGCCACCGGAATACCTAGCAACAAAGCGGCCACGCCAAAGTCCAGCGGGCGCAGCTGGCCTTCGCGCTTTTGAAACCACCAAGACAACATCAAGGGCATGGCAATTTTGAGAATTTCACTGGGCTGAATGGTCACCCCCACATTCAACCAGCGCCGCGCACCCTTTTTGGTAATGCCAAACACGGCGACAGCGATAAGAAGCGTTACCCCAGCCACATACAGCGGTACCGCCAGTGCCATTAGGCGTTGGGGCGGAATTTGGGCCACTACAAACATGATGGTGGCTGCAATCAACATATTGCGGCCATGGTCTGCAAACCGGGAGCCATGGTCATAGCCAGACGCATACATTGTCAACAAGCCTGCGCTTGCCAGCATGAACACGGCAAAGGCCAATGGCCCATCAAAACCCTCAAACCATGGGGCGATGCGTTGCCGTAAAGAAACTTTGCCAAAACTTTGTGCCATGGGG
>JBEGPS010000217.1:0-4672 GCA_041181325.1 Pseudomonadota bacterium | reverse complement strand
CCTATAGTTGCCTCCATCGCACGCCCTTTCCACACACGGAGACACCCATGGATCAATCCAACCGCTACGCCGACCTGAGCCTCAAGGAAGAAGACCTGATGGCCGCTGGCAATCACATTTTGGTGGCCTACAAAATGAAGCCCAAGGCCGGGTTTGGCAGCTACTTGCAATGCGCCGCACACTTTGCCGCCGAGTCGTCCACCGGTACCAATGTGGAGGTGTCCACCACCGACGAATTCACCAAGGGGGTGGATGCACTGGTGTACCAGATTGACGAAGCCACGGAAGAGATGCGCATTGCGTATCCGCTGGATTTGTTTGATCGCAATATCACGGACGGCCGCATGATGATCGTGTCGTTCTTGACGCTGGTGATCGGCAACAACCAGGGTATGGGCGATATTCAGCACGCCAAGATTTACGATTTCTACACGCCGCCGCGCGCCATCCAGCTGTTCGATGGCCCCAGCAAAGACATCAGCGACATGTGGCGCATTCTGGGCCGCCCGGTGGTCAACGGCGGCTACATTGCCGGCACCATCATCAAACCCAAGCTGGGCCTGCGCCCCGAGCCGTTTGCGGCAGCGGCGTACCAGTTCTGGCTGGGTGGCGACTTCATCAAGAACGACGAACCGCAAGGCAACCAGACCTTTGCGCCCATGGCCAAAACCATTCCGCTGGTGTACGACGCGATGAAGCGCGCCATGGACGAAACCGGCGAAGCCAAACTGTTCTCGGCCAACATCACCGCCGATGACCACTACGAAATGCTGGCACGTGGTGAGTTCATTCTGCGTGCCTTCGGCCCTGATGCCGACAAAGTGGCCTTCCTGGTGGACGGCTATGTGGGGGGCCCAGGCATGATCACCACGGCGCGCCGCGCCTTTCCCAACCAGTACCTGCACTACCACCGTGCCGGCCACGGTGCAGTGACCAGCCCCAGCGCCAAACGCGGTTACGACGCCTATGTATTGGCCAAGATGAGCCGCTTGCAAGGCGCCTCCGGCATTCACGTCGGCACCATGGGGTTCGGCAAGATGGAAGGGGCCAACGACGACCGTGCCATCGCCTACATCATCGAGCGCGACAGCTACACAGGGCCGGCCTACCACCAAGAATGGTATGGCATGAAGCCGACCACACCCATCATCTCCGGCGGCATGAACGCACTGCGCTTGCCGGGCTTCTTCGAGAACCTGGGCCACGGCAACGTGATTAACACCTCCGGCGGTGGGTCGTATGGCCACATCGACAGCCCAGCAGCCGGTGCCACGTCGCTGCGCCAGGCCTACGAGTGCTGGAAAGCCGGTGCCGACCCGATCGAGTGGGCCAAAGAGCACAAGGAATTTGCCCGTGCGTTTGAATCGTTCCCAGGCGATGCCGATATGTTGTTCCCCGGCTGGCGCGACAAAATCGGCTCTCACCGCTAATTTAGCCCAGCCTCTTAGCCCTACATGACGACTCTGAATGTCCCTGGCGCTGCGCCTTTTTACCAGCCGCAAGGCAATGAAGTCGCGCTGTTCGAAGCGGCCTACGCAGCCCGCCTGCCGGTCATGGTCAAGGGGCCGACCGGCTGTGGCAAGTCGCGGTTTATTGAGCACATGGCGCATCGGCTGGGCAGGCCACTGATCACGGTGGCCTGCAACGAAGACATGACGGCTTCGGACCTGGTGGGGCGCTTTTTGCTGGATGCCAATGGCACCCGTTGGCAAGATGGCCCGTTGACGGTGGCGGCGCGCACCGGTGCCATTTGCTATCTGGATGAAATCGTCGAGGCGCGCCAGGACACCACAGTGGTGATTCACCCGCTGACCGACCACCGCCGCCAGTTGCCGCTCGACAAGAAAGGCGAGACGGTGCACGCCCACCCCGACTTCCAGTTGGTGATCTCGTACAACCCGGGTTACCAAAGCCTGCTCAAAGACCTGAAACCTTCGACCAAGCAGCGCTTTGCCGCCTTTGAGTTTGACTACCCCGCCGCTGCGCTGGAGGCACAAATCGTCAGCCTTGAGACCGGGTTGGACACAGCGCGTGCCGCCCAGCTGGTGCACATTGCCCACGCGGCGCGCCAGCTCAAAGGGCATGGCCTGACCGAGGGCATCTCTACCCGCTTGCTGGTCTACGCGGCGACGCTGATCATGGGCGGTGTCGATGCGGGTGACGCCTGCCGCATGGCACTGGTGCGCCCTATTACGGACGATGCCGACATCCGCCAGACGCTGGACTACACCATCGCCGCTGTGCTGGCCTGAGATTGCTTGCCATGGCCGCCACGCCAGAACAATTGGAAGCCTGGCGCGCCCATCTGGCCTGTGCCTTCCCCGCAGTGCAAGCGGTGTTCGCCGACTGCATGCTGGATGCCTCGCACACCCTCAGCGCGCAGGGGCTCGGTGCCTACCTGGACAGCGCGCGCGCCTTGGGCAAGATGGGCCGCGGGCCGGAACCCGTGCTGGCCTTGCTGCAAGAGTGGCCCCAAGTGGCTCTGACTGTGGGCGAAGAGGTGCTGGCCGATGTGGACGCCCTACTGCACGCCATGCAGAAGTCGCCCAACAGCGCCGCCATGGCCCCGCTGCTGAACACGCTGGCCGCCGTAGCGCGGCGTCTGCAGGGTGCAGACCCATTGCGCCATTATTTGAAAACCGTGCGCGAGATGATGTCGCGCACCTCGGTGTCGCTGCACGGCCACCACACCACGTTTGCCAGCCCCGGTTTGCCCGTGTTGCTGGAGCAGGCCCCCATGTTGCTGGACATGTTGACGGTGGCTGGCCTGTCGCGCTGGGCGGACTATGGCGCGCGCCACTACCAGCACCACCCCGACCGGCAACGCGAATATTTTGCGCTGCAATCTGCCGACAGCCGCGCCGTACTGCTGCGCGAACGGCACGGCACGCTGTTCGCCGATGTGGAACACCAGCTGGGTCTGACCTTGCGTGCACTGTGGCAGATGGATGCCCCCTTGCTGGCCTATGCCACGGGCCTGCAAGACACGCCAGACCCTGCCCCTTGGAGCACACACCACACAGCGCACAGCATGGTGTGTCTGCCCGACGTGGTTGATGAGCTCTATGGCGTGAGCGGGCTGGACCGCTACCGCGTGGCCCTGGCCCACATGGCGGCGCACCAGCGCTGGAGCCAACCGCTGCTGGCCGACAACCTCAGCCCGTTGCAGCGCATGACCATTGAATGCCTGGAAGATGCGCGCATCGACCACCTGCTGCTGCGCCACTACCCCGGCCTACGCCCTGCCCTGCTGGCACTGCATCCCCGGCCTGTGGAGGGCGCCTGCAACCCCGAGATTGCCAGTTGTCTGCGCCACCGTCTAGCCATGCTCTCTCGTGCCCTGCTCGACCCGGCCCATGACTACACCGATGCGGCGCTGAATGATTGCGTGCGCAGCTTCCATGCGCTGCTGCAGGACCAAGACTCCACTACCCAGGCCATGCAAACACTGGCCTTGCAGTACGCCACGCGCACCCGCCGCCAAAGCGACCAATTGGCCCGCGTATTTTTTGAAGACACGGTCGTGAGCTACCGCGATGACAACCGCCACTTGTGGACCTTTATGGAAGCGGACGACGAAGCGGATGATTTCGACCAGACGCCCACGCCACCGCCGCAAGAAGCCCACGGCCTGCCGCCACGCCATTACCCCGAGTGGGATACCGGCAGCCAAACCTACCGGCCCGATTGGGTCAGCGTGTATGAGGCAGTGCACCCCAGTGGGCAGGCCAGCACGATTGATGCATTGCTGGCGCTGCACAGTGGCTTGGCACGCCAGTTGTCGCAGTTGCTGGATTTGCTTAAACCCCAAAGCCGCGCGCGCATTCGCTTTCAGGAAGAAGGCAGCGAACTCGATCTGGATGTGGCGCTGCGCTCGCTGATTGATTGGCGCGCCGGGGCCCAGCCCGACCCACGCATTTTGATGAGCCACCGCACCAACGACCGCAGCATTGCAGTGATGGTGCTGCTGGACCTTTCGGAATCACTCAATGACGAAGTGCCGGGCACAGGCCGCAGCCGACTGGCGCTGAGCCAGGAAGCCGTAGCCTTGCTGAGTTGGGCGATAGACCGCCTGGGCGATCCCTTCGCGGTGGCCGGTTTTCACTCCAACACCCGCCACGATGTGCGCTACCACCACATCAAAGGGTTTACCGAGCCATGGGGCGACGCCCCTAGGGCCCGCTTGGCCGCCATGCAAGGCCAGTGCTCGACCCGCATGGGCGCGGCACTGCGCCATGCAGCGCACTACCTGGGCGCGCAACAGGCCGACAAAAAGCTGTTGCTGGTGCTCACGGATGGCCGCCCTTCGGATGTCGACGTTAGTGACGAACAGGCCTTGGTCGGCGACACACGTCAAGCGGTACAAGAGCTAAGCCAACAAGGCCTGCACACCCACTGCATCAGCCTAGACCCGCAGGCCGACGCGTATGTGCATGACATCTTCGGCCACCATGCCACGGTGGTGGACCGCATAGAGCAATTGCCAGAAAAACTGACCCGGCTGTTTGTGCGTTTGACACAATAAACTCTCAATCGAAACGTCCGGATAGCTGGGGAATATCTTCAGTCAAAGCACGCAACGATTCGTTGCAATTCGAATAGTGGTCTTTCAGTGGCGCTCAGGCACAGTTGTTTTTGCGGCTGCTTCGCGTCCCCCTTTGGCTTTCCACTC
>JBEGPS010000216.1:0-2523 GCA_041181325.1 Pseudomonadota bacterium | reverse complement strand
GCCAAAACGGCAACCGCGGCACCGACCACGGCCATGGCAGCGTCATGTGGGTGCTGGGCGGTGCGGTGCGAGGCAAGCAGGTGGTGGGCGAACAGGTGCAGATGACCGCCGCCACCCTGTTCCAAAATCGCGACTACCCGGTACTGAACGAATACCGCAGCGTACTGGGCGGCATCTTCAAGCGCCAATGGGGTTTGAGCGACAACCAACTCAAAACCGTATTCCCCAGTTTTGGGGGTGCGCGCGACTGGGGCTTGGTATAGCAGCTTAACCATGTGCTAATTGGTAGCTTTTTGGGCACCTAGCCCCCGTCTCATATGCTTAGTTGGCTATTATTTTGATAGCGTTTTCCAAAACCCTGCGGCACTGTATCGCTCTTTCAGAAAGTCAATCCACAGCCGCACCCGCAGTGGCAGGTGTTTGCGCTGGGGAAAGACGGCGTAGATGCCGTTGGGCGGCGCGGCAAAGTCCTCCAGCACCACGCTCAAATGGCCTGCGGCGATTTCGGCCTCTACCTCCCAGGTGCTGCGCCACGCGATGCCATAGCCGGCCAAGCACCAGTCGTGCAGCACTTGACCGTCGCTGCAGTCCAGCGGGCCGGCGGGTTTGAGATAAGTCACCTCGCCGCTCACCGCATTTCCTGTGGCCTTGCCCTGCGGCATTTTGAACGCCCACCCCCTGGTTTGGGATGCGTCGCTGGACAAGGTAAGGCAATGAAATCGCGCCAAATCCGCAGGCGTTTGCGGCGTGCCGTGACGGGCCAGGTAAGCGGGTGTCGCCACACACAGGCGGCGGTTGTCAGCCAGGCGCAGGCTCACCAGCGACGAGTCCGGCATGTCGCCCACGCGCACCGCACAGTCGTGGCCCTCGCCCGCAATATCCACCACACGGTCACTCAGGTTGAGCGAGATGGTTACGTCGGGGTGCAGTTCGCGGAACTTGGGCACCAGCGGCGCCACATGGCGGCGGCCAAACCCAGCGGGCGCAGTGATGCGCAAATGCCCCGCCGCTTTGACGCCCCCTGCGCTCACGCTGGCTTCGGCGTTGGCCACGTCGGCCAAGATGCGCTGGCAGTCTTCCAAAAACGCACTGCCCTCGTGGGTGAGGGTAATGCGCCGAGTGGTGCGGATCAGCAGCTTCACGCCCAGGTGTTCTTCCAGTCCGTCCAGCCTGCGGCCCATGATGGCGGGGGCCACGCCCTCGGCATTGGCGGCGGCGGTCAGGCTGCCACGGGTGGCTACGGAGACAAACGATTCAAGTTGCTTTAATTTATCCATTTCGGCCTCCAGCCATCATCCAGATTGCGGAAGCAGCTACTTTTTTCATAGCACCACGCCCTGCGCATGCAAGTCTGCCACTTCATTCGCAGCGTAGCCCAGGCTTTGCAGCAGCGCATCGGTGTGTTCGCCCAGCTTGGGCGGATTCAGGCGCAGGCCCAGGCGCTCGCCGTCCAGTTTCAGCGGCAGCAGGGGCACCTGCGTCTTGCGGCCATCGGGCAATTCCATAGGGGCCAAGCCGCCGGTTTCCTGCAGATGCACATCGGCAAACAAATGTTGGGGGTCGGTGATAGGGGCAAACGGCAGGCCGGTTTTCTCAAACACCGCCGCAATGTCGGCAGAGCTGCGATCGTCCATGCGCTGGCGCAGCAGCGGCATCATCCATTCGCGAGCGCGTACCCGGTCGTTATTGGTGGCCAGGCGCTGGTCGGCGTACAGGTCGGCAAAACCAAAGGCTTCGCAAAATATCTTCCACTGCCCGTCACCCACCACGGCCAGAAAAATCTGCGCGTTGTCTTTGACGCTGAACACGTCATAAATGCCCCAAGGCGAAATGCGCTCGGGCATAGGTGCGGCGGCCTTGCCGGTCACCGCGAACTGCATCATGTGCTGTGCCACGAGGAAGATGTTGTTCTCGAACAGCGCGCTTTGCACCTCCTGGCCCTTGCCAGTTTGCTGGCGCTGCATCAGCGCCGCCATAGCGCCCACCGCGCCGAAGATGCCACCCATGATGTCATTCACGCTGCTGCCCGCGCGCAGCGGGTCGCCGGGGCGGCCGGTCATGTAGGCCAGGCCGCCCATCATTTGGACCACTTCGTCCAGCGCGGTGCGGTGGTCGTAGGGGCCGGGCAAAAAGCCTTTGTGGCTCACATAAATCAAGCGCGGGTCTAGCTTGCTTAAAGACGCGTAATCCAGCCCCAGCTTCTGCATAGTCTCGGTTTTGAAGTTTTCGCTGACGATGTCGGCGGTGGCAATCAACTTGAGCACGATCTCGCGGCCAGCGGCGCTTTTCAGGTCCACCGCAATGCTTTTCTTGTTGCGGTTGAACAGCGGATAAAACCCCGCGCCGCTGCCCAGCAGCTTGCGCGTACTGTCGCCCGCCAGCGGCTCCACCTTGATGACCTCAGCCCCCAAGTCGCCCAGCGTCATGCCGCAGGTGGGGCCCATCACCATATGGGTGAACTCGACGACGCGGATGCCCGCCAAGGGGAGCGGCCGGGCTTCGGGCGAGTCGCCGGTCTGCGTC
>JBEGPS010000215.1:0-6100 GCA_041181325.1 Pseudomonadota bacterium | reverse complement strand
CTTACACGGTCACCAAAGAACGCATCCTGGCCTATGCCGATCTGACGGGCGATCACACGCCCGTGCACGTGGACGAGGCCTATGCCAACGCCAGCCACTTCGGCTGCATCGTGGCGCATGGCCTGTTTGGCCTCTCCATTGCCGATGGCCTGAAGACGCAGAGCGAATACCGTTTTCTGCCGGGCATGTCGCTGGGATGGACTTGGGACTTTCTGCTGCCTATCAAGGTGAATGACGTGCTGCATGTGAAGTTCACCGTCAGCGGCCTGCGCGCCTCCAAAAGCCGTCCGGGCTGGGGCATTGTGATTTTGCCCAGCGCGCTGATCAACCAAAACGGTGAAGTAGTTCAAAAGGGCGAACACCGGCTGATGATTCCACGCCGACCAGCCAGCGACTGAAGACTATTTTGCTATTTATTTCATAGCTGCTTACGCATATCACACGAGGGCTACAGGCCTAACACATGTCAAACGAACAGCAAGACTTGCCTCTCAAAGGCATCACCGTCATCGACTACAGTCATTTTTTAGCGGGACCCTACGTTGGCCGTTGCTTGGCCGCTTTAGGTGCCGAGGTCATCAAGATCGAGCGGCCCAATACTGGCGACGCAGGCCGACAGCACGCCTGGATGGTTGGCGACGAGGGCGAGCACAGCGGCTACTTTTTGCAGCTCAATATGGGCAAAAAAGGCGTGTGCGTCAACATCAAAGACCCGCGTGGACGCGCCTTGCTGGAAAAGCTGGTGGACAGTGCCGACGTGTTTGTCGAGAACTACCGCCCCGGCGCTTTGAGCAAACTGGGCCTGGGCTACACCGACTTGGCCAAGCGCAACCCCGGCTTGGTGTATTGCTCCATATCGGCCTACGGACACACCGGACCGGATTCGCACCGCGCCGGCTTTGGTTTGATCGCTGAAGCCAAGAGCGGCATCATGCAAATGGTGGGCAACCCCGGCGAGGCGCCGCCACTATTGCGCATCTCTTTGGGCGATATGTACACCGGCATCCATGCCGTGGCGGCCATCAATGCGGCACTGCTGGGCCGCGTACGCTCGGGCAAGGGCCAACACATCGACATGGCGTTGTACGACACGCTGGTGTCCATGCACGAATACGCGGTGCAGTGCTACACCTTGTCAGGTGGCACTGAGGTGCCGGTACAAACCGGGCACGACATGCCCAACAGCACGCTCTACGGTGTGTTCCGCGCCAACGATGGCGACTTGGTGATTGCCGCCCAGGTAGATGACGCTTGGAAGCGCTTTGCAGCCTTGGTGGAGCGCACGGGCGGGCCTTCAGGCTTTGGTTCGGATACCCGCTTTTACACGTCCAAGGGCCGCAATGCCCATCGGCTGGAGATCTTGCCTGCGGTCAAAGCCTGGGTTGCCGCACAGCCGGTGGTCAGTGTGCTGGCGGCGCTGGATGCCATTGACGTGCCATGCGCCAAAGTGCAGCGCATTGACGAGGTGCTGGCCGACCCGCAAATTCAGGCGCGCGGCATGGTGGTTGAACAAGACCACCCCACGTTGGGCAAGATCAAGCTGCCCAATTTGCCGTTTCGTTTTTCGGGCTGCGACACCACCATCCGGCAAGTGGCCCCAGAGCTGGGTGAGCACAACGCCCAGATTGCCCGCAGCTTAGGGCTTTCCGAGGCCGAAATAGCGGCTATGCAGGCCGATGGTGTGCTTTACAGTAAGTAGGGCTAGAAAGAACAAGTTGGCATAACAGCTAACGTCGAATGCCGTGTATTGAATAGGGTAAACCCTAGTGATAAGAAAACTAACCAGTTCGTACATTACAGGTACTGGAAATCTCAGGAGACAAATCCATGGTTAAAAAGCTGATTGATGGTTATTGCCAACTGCTGGGCTACTTCATCGCCGCCGCGTTGGCGCTGATGGTGGTGCTGGTGTTTGGCAATGTGTTCATGCGCTACGCATTCAATTCTGGCTTCACGGTGTCCGAAGAGTTGTCACGCTGGCTCTTTGTGTGGGTCACGTTCATGGGTGCGGTGATTGCGTTGCGCGACAACGCCCACTTGGGCACCGACATGCTGGTCGGCAAGCTCGGGCCCAAAGGCAAGCGCATTTGCATGGGCCTGTCGCTCTTGCTGATGGTGTATTGCCTGTGGCTGATCTTCAAGGGCTCTTACGACCAGTTCTTGGTCAACAAAGATTCCGAGAGCCCGGTGATGGAGGCCTCTATGGGATGGTTTTATGCCTGCGGCATGGCCTTCTCTGCTTTGAGCCTGCCCATTTTGTTAATGGACATTTACCGACTGGTCACAGGTCAAATTGATGACGACCACTTGATGTTGATTCAGGAATCGGAAGAGGCACCCCACGCGGATGCTGACGACGCCAAAGCCGCCCACTAATTCAGGAGCCTCACTATGACAATCATCGTTTTTCTGGGTTCCCTGATGGCCGCTATGGCCCTGGGTGTGCCGATTGCTTTCTCGTTGCTGCTGTGCGGCGCTGCGCTGATGTGGCAGCTCAATATGTTCGATGCGCAAATTCTGGCGCAGAACCTGATTGAAGGCTCCAACAGCTTCCCGCTGCTGGCCGTGCCTTTCTTCATGCTGGCAGGCGAAATCATGAATGCCGGTGGCCTGTCGCGTCGCATCGTGAACTTCGCCATGGCTTTGGTAGGGCACGTTAAAGGTGGCCTAGGCTACGTGACGATTGTGGCTGCCGTGATCATGGCATCCCTCTCGGGTTCTGCAGTGGCCGATGCCGCTGCGCTGACCGCTTTGCTGTTGCCCATGATGGTGGCTGCGGGCCACGATAAGGCCCGCTCTGCCGGTTTGATCGCTTCTGCCGGCATCATTGCGCCCATTATTCCACCCAGTATTGGCTTTGTGGTGTTTGGTGTGGCGGCCAACGTGTCGATCTCCAAGCTATTCATGGCTGGCATTTTCCCGGGTGTGTGGCTGGCGGTGTCGTTGGTGATTACTTGGTGGTGGCTGGTGCGCAAGGAAGTGGTGGTTCCACCGCCTCGGAAAACATTCGCTGAAGTGATGGAATCACTGCGCTTGGCAACCTGGGCGCTGGTGTTGCCCTTCATTATTGTGTTCGGCCTGAAGTTCGGCATCTTCACACCAACCGAGGCTGCTGTGGTAGCTGCGGTGTATTCGTTGTTTGTGTCCACGGTGATTTATGGCGAGCTGAACTTCAAAAAGCTCATTCCCTTGTTTGTAATGGCCGCGAAGACCAGCGCGGTGGTGATGTTCTTGGTGGCAGCGGCCATGGTGTCGGCTTGGCTCATTACAGTGGCTAATTTGCCTGAACAAGTGGTGGCCCTGCTGGAGCCGCTGCTGGACAGTCCCAAGTTGCTGATGCTGGCCATCATGGTGCTCACCATGGTAGTGGGCACTGCCTTGGACATGACGCCCACTATTTTGTTGCTCACCCCAGTGCTGATGCCGGTGGTAAAGGCCGCTGGCATTGACCCGGTGTACTTTGGCGTACTGTTTATCATCAACAACGCCATTGGTCTGATCACCCCACCTGTGGGCACCGTGCTCAATGCGGTGGCTGGTGTGGGCAAAGTGAGTATGGACGAGGTAACCAAAGGCGTCGTGCCGTTCATGATTGCGCAGTTCCTCATCATGTTTTTGATGGTGGCATTTCCGCAGTTGGTGATGGTGCCCGCGCGGTGGTTCTATTGATTTTTAATTTTCAAATTTTTAACAGGAGACAAGTCATGAAACGTTTAGTCCTCAAAACTATTGCTGCTGCAGTTGCAGTGGCTGCCTTTGGTGCTGCGTACGCGCAGGAAAAAACCATCAAGTTCGCCACCCAAAACCCCAAAGGTCACCCTTTGGTGATGGGCATGGAAAAGTTTGCTGACCTGGTGCAAGCCAAGTCTGGCGGCAAGATCAAGGTCAACTTGTTTCCCGGCGGTGTATTGGGTGGCGACCAGGCCAACGTGTCTGCCTTGCAAGGCGGCACCTTGGAAATGGTTTCTCTGAACTCCGGTATTTTGGCTAGCCAAGTTAAAGACTTCGAGGTGTTTGACTTCCCATTCATGTTTGCCAACGGTAAAGAAGCTGACGCCGTGGTTGACGGCCCATTCGGTAAGAAACTGCACGCCAAGTTGGAAGCCAAGGGCTTGGTCGGTTTGACTTTTTGGGAACTGGGTTTCCGCAATATCACCAATAGCAAGCGCCCCATCACCAAGGTGGAAGATATTGAGGGTCTGAAGCTGCGCGTGATCCCTAACGCCATCAACGTGGACTGGGTCAAAGCACTGGGTGCCAACCCCACACCGCTGCCTTTCCCCGAGGTGTACGCCGCCTTGGAGCAAAAAGCCATTGATGGACAAGAGAATCCCTTGACCGTGATTGCAGCCAACAAGTTGTTTGAAGTGCAAAAGTACGTCACATTGACCAACCACCAGTACAACCCTCAGTCGGTGCTGATTAGCAAGAAGTTTTGGGATACCTTGTCTGCTGCAGAGCAAAAAATCGTCGGTGATGCTGCTGCTGAGTCTTCAATTTATCAGCGTCAACAGGCCCGCGATCAAGCCAGCACTGCGCTTGAAGCAGTCAAAAAAGGTGGTATGCAGGTCAGCGAGTTGTCTCCTGCTGAATTGGCTAAGTTCCGCGAAAAAATGAAGCCCGTGGTGGAAAAGCATGGTGCAGCCAGTGCAGCCACCTTGGCTGAGCTAAACGCTGAGTTAGCCAAGTTGCGCAAGTAAGACAATCAAAGCGCGTGCCCGCCGTGTGGTGGGCACGCGCATCGTTTGTGTAATTCCAGAACTTTCCCCATGAAAAAAATCCTTATCCTCAATGGCCCCAACCTCAACCTGTTGGGTACCCGCGAGCCAGCACAGTACGGAAGCACCACGCTGACCGATGTGGAGGCCCTGTGCAAGGCCGAGGGCGCGCGCTTGGGTTTTGACGTGGAGTGCTTTCAAAGCAACTGGGAAGGCGCGCTACTGGACAAGATTCACGAATACGGCCGTCTATACAAGGCGGGTGAAGCGCTGGGTTGTGTGTTCAACCCCGGTGCGTTCACCCACACGTCGATTGCTTTGCATGACGCCATCAAAGGCGTAGACGGCTTGCCGGTTATCGAGTGCCATATTTCCAACGTGCATGCGCGCGAAGAGTTTCGCCACCACTCTTGGGTGTCCCCCGCCGCGTCGGGCATCGTGATTGGGTTTGGTGTGGATGGCTACCTCATTGCCCTGGGTGGCTTAGTGCGCAAATTTGGCACTAACTAATTTTCTTTTCGGACAGTTTTCATGATCAACGGCAACACAGAAATCATCGCCCACATTGGCTACCCCACGCACAGCTTTAAGTCGCCCATGATTTACAACCCCTACTTCGAGCAGGCGGGAATCAATGCGATCGTGGTACCCATGGGTTGCCAGGTGCCGGAGTACCCTGCGTTTCTGAAAGCCGTGTTTGGCCTGACCAATATTCGTGGTGCCTTGATCACCATGCCGCACAAGGTTACTACCGTCGGGTTGCTGGATGAAGTCACACCTACGGTGCGCGTTGCAGGAGCCTGCAACGCCGTGAAGCGTTTGGCCGATGGGCGTTTGGTGGGCGATATGTTCGATGGTGCAGGTTTTGTGCGCGGCGTGCAGCGCAAAGGCTTGAATCTGGCAGGGGCAAAGGTGTTGGTCGTGGGCTCGGGTGGTGTTGGTTGCGCCATTGCGGCATCGCTGGCGGCTGCAGGTATTGCGTCCATTCGCCTGTTCGATGTCAACACTGCCAGTGCTGATGGTTTGGGTCAGCGCTTGAAACAAAACTATCCGCAGATAGAAGTGCAGGTCGGCTCCAGCGACCCCACAGGCTGCGATTTGGTTGTGAATGCCACGCCCATGGGAATGAATGAAGGTGACCCACTGCCTCTCGATGTATCCAAATTGGCCGCCAGCACGTTTGTAGGCGAAGTGGTCATGCGCACCGAAATGACGGCGTTTTTAACCGCCGCCAAAGCACGTGGCTGTGCAGTGCAAGTGGGCTCGGACATGCTGTTTGAGCAAATACCTGCGTACCTGGAATATTTTGGCTTTCCCACTACCACTGCAGAAAATTTGCGTTCGGTGGCGCAGTTGGGCTAAGTCACCTAGCCTAGAGCCCT
>JBEGPS010000214.1:0-4691 GCA_041181325.1 Pseudomonadota bacterium | reverse complement strand
GTGTGTCAAGCGGGCTACGCCATTGAGTGTGGGATAAGAAACAGGTGGCAGTGTGGTTGCTTGCATAGGGTGTGAATTATCATTGCAAGCCATGAACTCACAAGGGATGTAGGGCTGTGCGTACTGTTGTTGCTGTGGTGTTAGCGTTCCTTGCCGCGTGCGGAGTTTGGGCTTGTCTGTGGGTCAATCAGCCAATGGAGCTGATGTCACCTCAGGTAGATCTGTCCATCGAGCCCGGCACCAGTGTGCGCCAGATAGCTCAAGAAGCGACCGCATCTGGCGTGCAAGTGACACCGTCGCTGTTGTAC
Source organism: Pseudomonadota bacterium (assembly GCA_041181325.1). Lineage (GTDB taxonomy): Bacteria > Pseudomonadota > Gammaproteobacteria > Burkholderiales > Burkholderiaceae_C > Allorhodoferax. The sequence goes on along the minus strand of JBEGPS010000214.1, from coordinate 4,383 downwards.
TGGTGGTTTCGCCTGTCGGGAAAATCACGACAAATCAAGGCCGGTAGCTATGAGGTTGAGGCCGGCATGTCACCACGTGGTTTGCTGCGCATGCTGGTACGTGGAGAGGAGGCAGTGCGTAGCGTGACGCTGGTTGAAGGCTGGAGTTTTCGCCAAGTGCGTGAGGCGCTGCGCAAGGCAGACCAGCTAAAGCCGCTTACCCAAGACCTTTCTGCACAGGACATCATGCAGCAGTTAGGCAGGCAAACGGCTGCTGAAGGACGGTTTTTTCCAGACACCTACACCTATTCAAAAGGAAGCACCGATCTGCAGGTGCTGCAGCGTGCTGCGCGTGCGATGGATAAAAAGCTGGCGATGGCCTGGGCACAGCGGTCTGCCCAGTCGCCCTTGCAAACGCCAGAGCAAGCACTGATTTTGGCGAGTATTGTTGAAAAAGAAACGGGGCGGGGCAGCGACCGGCCCCTGATTTCAGCCGTGTTCAGCAACCGACTGCGCATAGGTATGCGCTTGCAGACCGACCCTTCGGTGATTTATGGGCTGGGAGACAAATTTGATGGCAACCTTCGCAAGGTGGATTTGCTAACCGATACACCGTGGAATACCTATACCCGCGCTGGACTGCCCCCCACTCCCATCGCAATGCCGGGGAAAGCTGCGTTATTGGCGGCAGTGCTGCCCGCAACGTCAAAAGCCTTGTACTTTGTTGCCAAGGGCGACGGTACCAGCGTATTTAGTACATCGCTGGATGAACACAACCGCGCGGTTAACAAATACCAGCGCGGGCAATAGACGAGACAATATAGCGATGGCAGGAATATTTATCAGTTTTGAAGGCATCGATGGTGCCGGCAAATCAACCCATATCGACCGGCTTGTTCGCGTATTTGAAGAGCAGGGCAGAGCAGTGACTTTGTCGCGGGAACCCGGCGGTACCCCTTTGGCAGAGCGCCTGCGCCAGATAGTACTCAACGAACCTATGGATGCAATGACCGAGGCACTGCTGGTGTTCGCGGCGAGACGTGACCACATTGTGCAAGTGATTGCTCCGGCCTTGGCGCGCGGTGATGTGGTGTTGTGCGATCGATTTACCGATGCCACATTTGCCTATCAGGGCGGCGGACGCGGGTTTGACTGGACAATACTGGCGCAGCTAGAGCGGTGGGTGCAGGGCACACCGCTGTTGCAACCCGATCTCACCATTTGGTTCGATCTACCGCCTGCCGTGGCGGCGCAACGCTTGGCTGGCGCACGCCTACCCGACAAGTTTGAAGCTCAGCCACAGGAATTTTTTGAGCAAGTGGCAAGTGGCTACGCCAAGCGGTGGGTTGGTGAGCCCGCCCGATTTGCGCGCATTGCTGCAGATCAATTGCCCGAGCAGGTTTGGGTGGATGTGCACTACGCTGTGGTTACCAAAGGGTGGTTGGCTTGAGTCTCGCACCCTGGATTCACGCGCAAACGCGACAGCTGCTTAGTCAACGTGGGCATGCCTGGCTGCTACACGGCCCGTCTGGCTTGGGTCAATACGGGTTGGCTATGGAGTTAGCACAGGCGTGGCTTTGTGAACATCCCACAGCAGACGGTGCTTGTAACGCTTGTGGCAGCTGCCACGCCATTGTCGTGCGCACCCATGCAGATTTATGTGTATTGATGCCTGAGACCACCATGTTGAATTTAGGCTGGCCGTTGAGCGAAAAAGCCCAATCTGATATCGACGACAAGAAGCGTAAAGCCAGCAAAGAAATTCGCGTTGACGCTATGCGCGATGCAGTGGAGTTTGCGCAGCGTACCAGCGCCCGCGGTCGCGGCAAAGTCGTATTGGTGTTTCCGGCAGAACAAATGAACAACGTTACCGCCAACGCACTGCTCAAAACGTTGGAGGAGCCGCCAGGGGACGTGAAGTTTGTCTTGGCCAGTGAATCGGCGCATCAACTCCTACCTACTATCCGCAGCCGTTGCCTTGGACACACCATGGTCTGGCCGGAGAAAAAGCTCGCGGTTGATTGGCTCACCACCCAAGAAATTTCAGCCGCCCAAGCCGAATTGTTGCTCAGTGCCACCGGCGGCCGCCCTGACGATGCTTTGGCGTACGCGGCTTCTGGGCGAAATCCGCAAGATTGGGCTGCTTTACCCAAGGCAATGGCGCGCGGAGATGTGAACTTTGTGCGCGAATGGACTTCCTCGCAACTGATCGACGGACTGCAAAAGATCTGCCACGACCTGCTTGCAAGACAAACCGGAGCCTTACCCCGCTTTTTTGATGCCAGCCAACTCAGCTCTCCCGCGCCGCTCCATACGCTGACTCAGTGGAGCAAATCACTCAGCATTGCCATGAAAACTATGGACCACCCGTTTAATACAGGGCTGATGCTGGAGACCCTAGTGGGACAGGCCCAAAGAGCCCTAAACTCCAAACATTGAACATTTAGCTATGAGTACACCACCCAGCTCTCCTCGTCCTAGCGTCATTCAGCTCTCCATCAAGGAGAAAGCTGCTTTGTATGCCGCCTATATTCCTGCGTTTACTGATGGTGGGGTGTTTATTCCAACCTCTAGAGATTACGCACTCGGTGATGATGTGTATGTATTACTCACTTTGCCTGAGGACGTACAACGGTTTCCTGTGGCGGGTAAAGTGGCTTGGATTACACCTGCAAAAGCAGCAGGGAGGCGCACACAAGGTGTAGGTATTAAATTTCCAAAAGACGAAAAATCACAAGCAATGAAGCAAAAGATTGAAGAGATTTTGGGCCCGCAACTGGCCTCTGACCGGCCAACACAAACCATATAAGTGTTCACCGACTCACACTGCCACCTCACCTATCCCGAGCTGGCCCAATCTATCACTGACATTCGCATTGCCATGGCGCAAGCCCAAGTCAGTCGCGCGCTGTGTATATGCACCACCTTAGAGGAGTTTGCTGAAGTTCATCAGATGGCCCTCACATATGACAATTTTTGGGCCAGTGCGGGTGTTCATCCTGACAACGAAGGCGTCACAGAACCGACTATCGACGATTTAGTGGCACGCGGTGCTCTGCCTAAAGTAGTCGCTATCGGTGAAACCGGCCTCGACTATTTTCGACTTGGGTCACGCTCAATTGTCGACATGGAGTGGCAGCGCAATCGATTTCGTGTGCATATCCAAGCAGCTAGGCAGTTGCAAAAACCACTGGTAATTCACACCCGAAATGCATCAGAAGACACATTGGCTCTATTGAAAGAGCAGGGTGAGGATGGCTCAGCAGGCTCAGCAGGCGGTGTTTTTCACTGCTTCACCGAGTCAAAAGCAGTTGCAAAGGCTGCTCTGGAACTGGGTTTTTATATTTCATTTTCCGGAATATTGACGTTTAAAACTGCCCAAGATCTCCGTGATGTAGCCGCCTGGGTTCCACTAGATCGTATTCTGATAGAGACCGACAGCCCGTATTTGGCACCAGTACCTTACAGAGGCAAAACTAACAACCCGTCGTACGTACCCCTTGTTGCACAACAGATCGCTAACCTCAGAGGCTGCTCTGTAGAGGATATTGCAACCGCCACCAGCGCAAATTTTTCTACCCTATTTAAGGGTGTTTTATGCTGAGAAATTACATTCGGTTTGTCCTGTATCTTTATGTTTTTATTGGATATTCACTCTCTTATGGAGGATCTTACGAAGATTTTTTCATTGCAGTAAAACAAGATAATGCTGATGTTGTACGCAACTTGATACAACGAGGTTTTGATTCCAATACCGTAGATACCAATGGACAGTTCGCAATTATTTTGGCCCTGAGAGAACCCTCATTAAATGTGGTCAGTGCTCTGTTGGAAGATGCGTCGTTGCAGATTGAAGTACGCACAAAAAATGATGAAAGTCCCTTGATGCTAGCTGCCTTTAAAGGGCTTGCTCCCCAATGCGAACAACTTATTGCACGTGGCGCAGATGTCAACAAACCGGGTTGGGCGCCATTGCACTATGCAGCCACCGGAGGGCACACGTTGGTAGTGCAAATTCTTTTAGACAATCATGCCTACATTGATGCTGCATCTCCCAACGGGTCAACGCCGTTGATGATGGCCGCCATGTATGGCACCACCTCCACGACGAAATTGCTTCTGGAAGCCGGTGCGGATCCCATGCTTAAAAATGACCTCGGAATGAGCGCAATTGACTTTGCACTGCGTGCCAAAAAATTGGATTCCGCCAATGTCATTGCAGCTTTCGTTCGAGGGCTAAAGCCTTCTGGTGTTTGGTAAGCGCCCGTACGACTCACAAGCCGGGCGCGGTAATCCGGGTCATGGCGGCACGTTTTACGGTTGATTTTATTAACACTGTACTTCATACGATGTATAAGTCATATAGAAACTCCATTATTGTGCAGAATCTGCATATTCAGGTAA
>JBEGPS010000213.1:0-3067 GCA_041181325.1 Pseudomonadota bacterium | reverse complement strand
TGACCCACTTTGTGGTGCGTGAAGACGCGCAGTTGCTGTACGGCTTTGGCAACGCCACTGAGCGCGAAGCGTTTCGCGAGCTCATCAAAATCTCTGGCGTGGGGCCACGTACTGCGCTCTCGGTGCTGTCCGGTATGGGCGTGGGCGAGCTGGCCCAGGCAGTGACTCTGCAAGAAGCCGGACGGCTGATCAAAGTGCCGGGCATCGGAAAAAAAACTGCCGAGCGCCTGCTGCTGGAACTCAAAGGCAAGCTGGGAGCAGACATTGGCGCCCCGTCCGGCGGTGCCAGCGACGCGCAAGCCGACATCCTGCAAGCGCTGATTGCCCTGGGCTACAGCGACAAAGAGGCCGCGTTGGCACTTAAAGCGCTGCCCTCTGATGTAGGGGTAAGCGATGGTATCAAGCTGGCGTTAAAGGCGTTGGCCAAGTAGCGTTGGCTACTGTGCTTCCCGCACTGGCCGGTTATTTCGGCTGCATGACCCGTCAGCGCGGGTACCCAAGTTGTTAAAAAACAATTTCTTTATCGGCCAAAACTATATGCGACTTGAGCTGGGCGCCATTTCTAGCTGGCCCCGCGCTATAGTGCGCAGGTGACTATCCAGACCGACAATTTCTCCCCAGCACCGGCCATGCGCATGGTGTCTGCCGCCCCCGTCAACCCCAGCGAAGAGGCCATAGAACGCGCCCTGCGCCCTAAGTTGCTTGACGAATATGTGGGCCAAGCCAAGGTGCGTGAGCAGCTAGAAATTTTTATTGAAGCGGCTAAAAAGCGCTCTGAGGCGCTGGACCATGTGCTGCTGTTTGGCCCGCCTGGCCTGGGCAAGACAACGCTAAGCCACATCATTGCGCACGAGCTGGGCGTCAATTTGCGCCAGACCAGCGGACCGGTGCTGGAAAAGCCTAAAGATTTGGCGGCACTGCTCACCAATCTGGAGAAAAACGACGTTCTCTTTATTGACGAAATCCACCGACTCAGCCCGGTAGTAGAAGAAATTTTGTACCCCGCGCTCGAAGACTACAAGATCGACATCATGATCGGTGAAGGTCCGGCGGCGCGCTCAATCAAGCTCGATTTGCAGCCCTTCACTCTGGTGGGTGCCACCACCCGCGCAGGCATGTTGACCAACCCGCTGCGCGATCGCTTTGGCATCGTGGCGCGGTTGGAGTTTTATACGTCTGAAGAGCTGGGCCGTATTGTCAAGCGCAGCGCGGGCCTGCTCAATGTGCCCATGGACCCAGACGGTGGTTTTGAGATCGCCCGTCGTTCACGTGGCACGCCACGCATTGCCAACCGCTTGTTGCGCCGCGTGCGCGACTATGCCGACGTAAAAGGCGACGGCACCATCACGCTGGACATTGCCAACCGGGCACTGGCCATGTTGGACGTGGACCCACAAGGCTTTGACTTGATGGACCGCAAACTGCTCGAGGCGGTGATTCATCGTTTTGATGGTGGCCCTGTGGGGCTGGACAACATTGCCGCCAGCATCGGGGAAGAGCGCGAAACCATTGAAGACGTGATCGAACCCTATTTGATTCAACAAGGCTACCTGCAGCGCACGCCGCGTGGGCGCATTGCCACACTAGCGGCTTACAGGCATCTGGGCGTCGCGCCACCCAACAACCCTGAATCGGATGTGTCAGGGGCGTAGCTTCGCGTCGGCCGTTTTTTAACTGATGACGCGTGGCAAAGGCCCATGCGTTAGCCACGCGTACAAGCACTCGGTCACACCCTCTGCAAAGCGCTGAAACACCGGCTCGGTGACAAAACCCAAGTGCGGTGTGATCAACACATTGGGCAAACTGCGAAGTGCATCTTGCGCAGGTAGAGGCTCATCATCAAACACATCCAGCGCTGCAAAGCCGGGGCGGCCTTGTTGCAGTGCTGCAATCAGTGCGGGGGTGTCGATAAGCGCGGAGCGCGAGGTGTTCACCAGCAACGCGTCGGGCCGCATCAAGGCCAGGCGTTGTGCATTCATCAGTTGGCGCGTGGGGCCAGATGGCACCAAGTGCAAGCTCACCACATGCGATGTTTGCAAGAGCTGGTCCAGCTCAACCGCCGTAGCGCCATGCTGCGTCGCACGCTCGGGGGTCATGTGGGGGCTCCAGGTGATGACGTTCATGCCAAACGCCAAGGCCACGCGAGCCACGCGCCCACCAATCTCGCCCAGACCAATTAGCCCCAGTGTTTGCCCTGTGAGTACACCCGCCAAAGGCTCGGGGGTTGCCGGGCGCCACTGGCCGCTGCGCAGTAAGCCAGTTTGTTGCTCCAGGCGGCGGGTAGCTCCCAATATCAGTGCCCATGTCATTTCGCAGGTACTGTCTTTGGACGGGCCCCACTCTGTGTGGCTCACGGGAATACCCCGTGCTGCCAGGGCTGCCAGGTCCAGCGTGGTGTTTCGAGTGCCGGTAAACACCAGGTACTTCAACCTTGGCAACCTGGCGAGCTGTTCAGCGCCAAATGGCGTGCGATCGCGGACCAGTACCACCACGTCAGCATCCTGCAGCGCAGCGATCAGTGTCTCGCCGCGTAACGGTTGATGGTGCACCACCACATCGGCCATGGCGTCAATGGATTGCCATTGGCCCAGGCGGCGAAGAGCCTGTTCGGCATCGCCCAGCACCACAATGCGAGGGCACGGGCTGTCAATGAGCCTGGTAAGGGTCATGCTGCAGGTGTGGCCAGTTTCACGATGCCTGCCACGTTGGCCGCATTGCCCAGATTCCAGCAAGCGGCAATCAGTGCGCTGGTTTGCTGCGCACCCAAAACACTGTCCGACAGGCCGTGGAACTTGCCTTCCAGGTTGGCATCGGTCATGGGGTTTTGCAGCGAGCCAATGGCGTGCTCCACAAACACGTGCACCACTGTGCCGTCGATCAGCGTGGCGGTGACATCGGCACTGGCTTCGTCAATCGAGTCATCCACCGTGGCCACCACTTTGCGGCGTAGGGCCACCATGTCATCGCGGTTAACGATGTGGTCGGAGAACTCTTCTTCTGCGGCGTAGCCAAAGGTCAGGCCCGCAGCGCAGCCGTGGTACACGCTGAACTTGGCTTGCAGGCCGTC
>JBEGPS010000212.1:0-5492 GCA_041181325.1 Pseudomonadota bacterium | reverse complement strand
GCCGATGACAAGGACCACTTCGATGTGCTCGACAGCAAGGCCCAGGAAGCTGCGCGCCTGGCCAAGACAGACCTGCTGACCGACATGGTCGGTGAGTTCCCCGAGCTGCAAGGCATCATGGGCGGCTATTACGCTTTGAATGACGGTCTGGGAGACGCCGTGGCCCAGGCCATTGAGGACCATTACAAACCGCGCTTTGCGGGCGACACTTTGCCACGTAACCAAGCAGGCATCGTCGTGGCGCTGGCCGACAAGCTAGAAACCCTGGTGGGCATGTTCGGTATCGGCAATCTGCCCACAGGCGACAAAGACCCGTTTGCACTGCGTCGCCATGCGTTGGGTGTGATTCGGATGCTAGTTGAGAAAGATCTGGCGCTGCATGTCACGGCCTTGGTGCAAGGCGCTGCGCCTGCTTTCGGCAGCAAGATCACCGATGCATCTGCAGGATTGACTGACTTCATATTCGACCGCTTGGCCGGTTCCCTGCGCGAACAAGGCTACAGCGCACAAGAAGTCGATGCCGTGCTGGCCTTGCGTCCGCAGCGCTTGGGCGAAGTGGCCAAACGCTTGGCCGCTGTGCGCGCCTTTGCCGCGCTGCCTGAGAGCCCCGCCTTGGCTGCTGCGAACAAACGCATCGGCAACATCTTGAAGAAAACAGACGACGTGGATGCACATGTAAGCACCATATTGTTGCAGGAGGCTGCCGAAAAAGCGCTGTACGCAGCCATGCAAAACGTGCTGCCACAGGCCCAGTCCCAATGGGAAGCCGGTGACTACACCGCATCGCTGCAATCCCTTGCCGCGCTGCGTAGCCCAGTTGACGCGTTCTTTGAAGACGTGATGGTCAACGCCGAGGAAATGGACTTGCGTCTGAACCGCCTGGGCCTACTCAAAAGCCTGCACGTAGCCATGAACCGTGTGGCTGACCTTTCCAAGCTGGCGGCCTGAAGACACACAAGGCAAGCGTATGAAACTCGTCATCCTGGACCGCGACGGCACCATCAATCAAGATAGCGCTGACTATGTGAAGGCACCCAGCGAGTGGCAGCCTCTGCCTGGCGCGTTGGAGGCCATTGCCAAGCTCAACCATGCGGGATGGCATGTAGTGGTGGCTACCAACCAGTCGGGCCTGGGGCGCGGTTTGTTTGACGTGGCATCGCTCAATGCCATGCACGCCAAAATGCACACTATGCTGGCCGCAGTGGGGGGGCGTATTGATGCCGTTTTTTACTGCCCTCACGCGCCTGAGGATGTTTGCCGGTGCCGCAAGCCAGAGCCGGGTCTGTTCGAGCAGATCGGTGAGCGCTTTGGCGTAGAGCTCAAAGGCGTACCTGCCGTGGGTGACTCTGCACGCGACTTGGTGGCCGCGTTCACCGCAGGGTGCGAGCCGCATTTGGTACTTACCGGAAAGTCAGAGTCGTTTCGCGACCGCCCGCTGCCAGAGGGGTACCCACCCCGCACTACCGTGCACGACGACTTAGCTGCGTTTGCAGAGTACTTGGTTGCGCGCGCGTAAGGCTTACCGGTCATGAAAGTCTTGCCGTTGCGGTCGCATTTCAGCGCTTTTTTGAGGTCTGCACTGCACATGTTGTGGATGTTCGTGACCGTCATTCCTTGGGCCGTCGTCATGTTGGTGGCGTCCCTGCGTGTGCGGGGGCAGCCCCTGTGGTGGATGGCAGTGCGGTGGCTGCGCTGGGCAATGGACGGTGCCCGCATCATTTTGGGTATTCGCACCCATGTCATTGGCCTGGAAAACCTGCCCACCGGCAGCACCAGCCCGGCGATTTTGTTGGTCAAGCACCAGTCCACCTTCGAGACCTTTTTTATGCCCACGCTGATGCCACACCCGCTGGCCTATGTGTTCAAAAAAGAGCTGCTCTATGTGCCCTTCTTTGGCTGGGCCATGGGGCGCTTGGACATGATTCACATTGACCGCAGCCAACGCGCTCAGGCATTTGGCAAAGTGGTGGCACAGGGTAAAGAGCTGCTGGCACAAGGCATTTGGATCATTATGTTTCCCGAAGGCACGCGGGTAGGTCGGGGACAGCAAGGGCAGTACAAATTAGGTGGTACTCGTCTAGCGGTGGAAACAGGCGCCCCGGTGATTCCAGTGGCCGTCACGTCCGCCAAGTGCTGGCCGCGCAAGGCTTTTCTGAAGACCCCAGGTGTAGTGGAGGTGTCGATAGGCAAACCCATTCCCAGCGAAGGGCGGCAACCTGATGAGCTAATGCGCGAAGTGGAGGCCTGGATAGAAGTGGAAATGCGCCGCCTGGACCCAGACGCTTATTCGTCCGCTTTTGTCCAGAGTACATCCACAACGCCGCTGCGCGCAACTGACTCAGCGCCTACGTACTAGAGCGCGCCTGCCATGCACCCGCTATTGCGTTACACCTTGGATTTGTTTGACGCAGCGCCTCTTGTGCATGCACCGATATCTGTGGTGCGCCAGAGGGCCACGCCTGCGCGACCACGCAAAACCCCCGCATTACCAAAATCCAAGCCATTTGTGCCTCTAGCCCTTGTGGATATTGCGCAACCAGCTATTGAAATGATAGCGACTTCGGGCTTTTTTCATCCACAGACAACGCGCGAAGTGCGCTTGGGCGATGCCGTGGTGGGCTATGCCTTTGCCCGTGCCAAGCGCCGCACCATTGGTTTTATGGTGGGGCCGGACGGGCTGGTGGTACGCGCGCCGCGCTGGACGCCACTGAGTGAGGTGGACGCCGCGCTGCAAGAAAAAGCCAGCTGGATTTTGCGCAAATTGCACGAAACCCGCGAACGCCACGCCAAGCAGCAAGACGCCCGCATTGTGTGGTGCAACGGCGCGGTGTTTCCCTTGTTGGGCGATACCATCACCGTGCAGTTGGACCCCGGCCACCATTTCACCGCCCAAGGCGCGCAGCTGGACGAGGGCACCTTGCGCGTGGCCTTGTCCCAGGATGCCAGTGCCACGCAGATACGTGACGCGGTGCACGCCTGGTTGATGCGGTTTGCCAAAGCGCATTTCACGCAGCGGCTGGACCACTTTGCACCCCAATTGCAAGTATGCTGGACCCGGATGAGCCTGAGCAACGCGGGCACGCGCTGGGGCAGCGCCAAGGCCGACGGGTCGATCCGACTCAACTGGCGGCTGGTGCATTTCAGCCCCGCCGTGGTGGACTATGTGGTGGCGCATGAGTTAAGTCACTTGCGAGTGATGGACCACAGCCCGCGCTTTTGGGATACCGTGCGTACCGTGGTACCCGACTACGCGGACCTGCGCGGCCAACTGAAAGACGACGTTGTACCCAAGTGGTAGCTCGCATATTGCCGCGTGACTGCCGGAAGGCGGCACAATCCCCCACTGCCTAATTTAAATAAAACGTAATGTATGACCGACGCACTTGAACGCCCCGCACTGCCAGACCGCCTGTCTATTGATGCCCGCAGCCCCCACCATGTGGCGGCCATTTTTGAGCACGACATTGGCATTTTGTTCAACGACAAAGAACGCACCGATGTCGAGGAATACTGCATCAGCGAACGCTGGATCAAAGTGCCCGCAGGCAAAACGCTGGATCGCAAGGGCAGGCCGCTGCTGCTCTTGCTCCGCGGCAAGGTAGACGCTTTCTACAAATGACCTAAAGCAACCACCGGAGGCGCCTTGTGCCTTGTGGCTGCACTACCGCACTGTGAGTGGTATTTGCGTTTACTTGGTTGCAGGGTTCACCGTCTTTGCAACGTCGTAGGCCCTGATGGTTGCAGGCCGTTCGGCAATGCGCTTGAACCACGCGACGAGAAACGGGAAGTCTTCCAGTTTCTGACGTTGGCGCTCGTGCGGCACCACCCAGGGGTAGCACGCCATGTCGGCAATCGAGTAATCACCGGCGATGTAGTCGCGTCCATCGGACAGATGCTTGTTCAGCACGCCGTACAGGCGGGTGGTTTCCTTCACGTAGCGGTCAATCGCGTAGGGCAATTGTTCCGGCGCGTACTGCACAAAATGGTGGTTCTGCCCGGCCATGGGGCCTAGCCCGCCCATCTGCCAAAACAGCCATTGCAGGGCCACATTGCGGCCGCGCAAGTCTTGCGCAATGAAGCGCCCGGTTTTGTCGGCCAGGTATTGCAGAATGGCACCCGATTCAAAAATGGATATTGGCGCACCGCCGTCTGCCGGGGACTGGTCCACGATGGCGGGAATGCGGTTGTTAGGCGCTATTTTCAAGAACTCGGGTGCGAACTGTTCACCCTTGCTGATGTTGATGGAGTGCACGCGGTAGGGCAGGTCGGCCTCTTCCAGAAACATCGTGATCTTGTGGCCGTTGGGCGTGGTCCAGTAGTACAGGTCAATCATGTGGTTCGCTTAAAAAATTTGAAGTCGTGACCATAGCGCAAGTGCGCTTTAGGCGCACTCACGGAACTTGAAAACCCCGCCCGCATCTTGTGTCCGCGCCAGTCGACCCTCAAACCACAGCGCGTGCAAATGGGCAATGGCTTCGCCCATGGCAAAGGTAGTTTGGTGGGTGTCCATGGCGCGCTTGAACAGCACGGGGAGGATGTCTGCTGCACTGCAGGGTTTCTCAGCGCAGGCCTGCATCACATCGGCCAGGCGATCGCGATGGTGCTCGTGCAGTTGCGTGATGCGGGTATGCATGCCCACAAAGGGCTTGCCGTGTGAGGGCAGCACCAGCGTATCTTCTGGCAAGACTTTGAACTTGTCGATGGAGTCCAGAAACAGCGCCAGCGCGTTGGCCTCGGGCTCTTGCTCGTACACGCTTACGTTGGTGGAGATGCGCGGCAGCATCATGTCGCCGCCAATCATCACATTCAGGTTTTCGCAGTACAGCGCGATATGCTCCGGCGCGTGGCCGTAGCCATTGATACAGCGCCAGGTGTTGCTACCGATGTGCAGCTTGCCACCATCCAGCATGCGGTGATAGCTCTCGGGCACCGAGGGCACCAATGAGGGAAAGTAGTTGGTGCGCCCACGAATTTGCGCCACCATGTCCGGCGCATTGAGCCCATGCGAGGCAAAGAAATCTGCCGCACGATCGCCGCCAAAGGCGGTTGGCCCCATGCACGCAAAGCGGGCTACCTGGTAATCGGCAGCGCTGATCCACAAAGCTACTTTCCAACGCTGGCACAGCCAATGGGCCAGGCCAATGTGGTCGGGGTGCATGTGGGTGACGATCACGCGCAGCACCGGAAGGCCATCGAGCTCATTGGCGAAGATGGCTTCCCATTGCGCCTTGGCCGCGTCGTTGTGAATGCAGCAGTCCACTACGCTCCATCCCTTTACGCCGTCCATCTCGTCACGCAGCAGCCACAGGTTGATGTGGTTAAGCACAAAGGGTAGCGACATGCGGATCCATTTCACGCCCGGCGCTACCGTGATGCTGCCACCAATGTCAGGCAAGGCGTCACCCAGGGGGTAGTGCAGTTGCTGTTCCAGTTCATTCATAGGGCAGGAGGACACAAAAATTGTTTCATAATTGACGTTTACGTAAACGTCA
>JBEGPS010000211.1:0-10633 GCA_041181325.1 Pseudomonadota bacterium | reverse complement strand
ATACTGAGCTGTCCATGATGGCCGAAATTGGCGTTAAGGCCGCTCAAGATGCACTGGCACGTGCTGGAAAAACGGCCGCCGATGTAGACGGTGTGATTTGCGCTGCTGCCAATATGCAGCGCGCCTATCCTGCCATGGGCGTGGAGATTCAAACCGCGCTAGGGGTGCAAGGTTTTGCGTTTGACATGAACGTGGCCTGCTCGTCGGCCACGTTTGCTTTGGAGATGGCTTTCAATGCTGTGCGCACGGGCTCAGTGCGTGCAGTTTTGGTGGTCAACCCCGAAATCACCTCAGCGCACTTGGCTTGGAAAGACCGCGACTGCCACTTCATTTTTGGCGACGTGTGTACCGCCATTTTGGTAGAGCGACTAGACCTGGCGCCTGCGGGGGCCTTTGAAATACTGGGCACCAAGCTGCTCAGCACCTTTAGCAACAACATTCGCAACAACGCGGGCTTTATGTCGCGCGCCGAAGACCGCAACCCTGAAGACCGCGACCAGCTCTTTCGCCAGGAGGGCCGCAAGGTCTTCAAAGAGGTCTGCCCCATGGCCGCAGAGCACATCACCAACCATTTGAAAACGCTGGGCTACACCCCGCTGCAGATGCGCCGCTTCTGGCTGCACCAAGCCAACCTGATGATGAACCAATTCATCGGCCGCAAACTGCTCGGGCGCGAACCCACACTGGACGACGCACCGGTGATTTTGAACGAGTTTGCCAACACCGCATCCGCAGGTTCGATCATCGCGTTTCACCGCCACAACACCGACATTCAAACCGGTGAGCTGGGCGTGATTTGCTCATTCGGAGCCGGTTACTCCATCGGTAGCGTGGTGGTTAAAAAGCTCTGACATCCCTGGCAGTCCTTAAGCCAGGGCGCGCTTGAGACGAACTTCTTCTACTCTAACGTTGCCAATGGCTACCGTCTTGGCGCTAGACATTTCGCGCTTGAAACCCGCCAGCTCATGAAAGCGCAGCGCGCGTTCGTTAGACAGAGCCACCCACACGCTCACGTGGGTGCACCCTTCGTCTTGCAAGCCCTCGCGGGCAGCATCCCACAGTGCCAGGCCCACGCCTTGGCCCCAATAGTCGGCATTCGCGTAAATGGCCCAAATTTCACCCATAGTCTGTGGCGTGCCTTTGTCGCGGCTGCGATCAAAACCGACAAAACCGACGATTTTTTCGTCATCATCCAGTGCCACCAACACTTGAGGTTCACTGTATTCAATGGCTTCGCGCCAGTAGGCTTGGCGTTTTTCAAGCGGAACTTCAGGTATTTGGGCATCCGCAATGAGCGCCTTGTAGGCTTCGCGGACGATGGCGTTATGGAGTTCGGCGATATTTTTGGCATCGCGCAAGGTTGCGGGGCGTACCTTGAAAGTGGTCGTGCTAGACATGTGTAAACGTAAACCTGCAGCAAATTAAAACAGGATGTGATTGTCGCCGCAAACCGCAAACACTGCGCTTTTTAGGTTCTGCGGCTGCGGTAAGCTCTCCCGGGGCCTTGCCCTACTTCAACCTCTCTCATGTTTGCAACCCAGCGCGCCACACCACACACTATGCGTATATTTTCTAAAAGCCAGGTGCCCGCAAGCGGTGCGCAACGGTGCAGCGCCTGATTGGCAATAGCGATGCATAGCCCCGAAGACCACTACAACCCACCGCCAGTGACTGCGCTGCCGGTGGTCTATGTTGACGACATGATGCTGGTGCTGGACAAGCCTGCAGGCCTGCTCACCGTGCCCGGGCGTGGCGAAGCCAAGCAAGACTGCCTGAGCAAACGCGCGCAAGACGTTTACCCCGAAGCCCTGATCGTGCACCGCTTAGACCGCGACACCTCGGGCCTCGTGGTCATGGCACGCGGCATCGTGGCGCAGCGTGCGCTCAATCTGTCGTTTGAAAAGCGGCTGGTGGACAAGTGCTACGAGGCGGTAGTGATAGGCACTTTGCCCATAAGCGAGGACTGGCAAGACATTGATTTGCCTTTATTGGTGGACTGGCCCAACCGCCCCAAGCGCACCGTTAATTTTGAAGCGGGGCAGCGTGCGCTGACCCGCTGGCGCTGTGTCGGCCATGATGTAGAACGTGACTGTTCGCGCGTAGAGCTAGAGCCTGTCACCGGGCGCACGCACCAACTGCGGGTGCACATGCAAGCGCTGGGTCACCCCATGCTTGGCGACACCCTGTATGCCACGCCAGAGGCGCTGGCCATGTCGGACCGCCTGCAATTGCACGCGCGCAACCTGTCGATCCCCCACCCGGGCAACGGCAAACCGTTGGAATTCAACGCCCCTGTTCCGTTTTAAAGCCGTGCTGTCCGCATGGCATGAGGCAGAGCCTAAAATGCAAGCGTGACTACTATCCTCAATGCCGACCTGCACTGCCACTCCGTGGTATCCGATGGAACCCTGACCCCTGAGGTATTGGCTGAACGTGCCCATGCCAACGGCGTGGAGCTATGGGCGCTGACCGACCACGATGAAATTGGCGGTCAGGCGCGGGCCGCAGCCGCAGCCAAGGCGATGGGCATGCGCTACCTCACGGGGGTAGAAATTTCCGTCACCTTTATTGGCCACACGGTGCACATCGTGGGCCTGGGCTTCGACGTTCACAACCAACAATTGACTGATGGACTGCGCCAAACGCGTGGCGGGCGCACCGAACGCGCCAAAGAGATGGCCGAGGGCTTGGCCAAAGTAGGCATCAAAGGCGCTTTTGAAGGCGCATTGAAGTTTGTAGGCAACCCCGAGCTGATTTCACGTACCCACTTTGCGCGCTTTTTGGTGGAGAGCGGCGTTTGCAAAGAAACCAACGAGGTCTTTCGCAAGTTTTTGACAGAAGGCAAGCCGGGGTTTGTTGAACATCGCTGGGCCAGCCTGAAAGACGCAGTGACTTGGATCACCCAAGCCGGTGGCATGGCTGTCATTGCGCACCCGGCGCGCTACAAATTCACACCCACTGAAGAGTTTGCGCTGTTCACTGAATTCAAGTCCCATGGCGGCCAAGGCGTTGAAGTGGTTACCGGTAGCCACACGCCCGCCGAATACCTGGTCTACGCCGAAACGGCCAAAGAATTTTCTTTGTTTGCCTCCCGAGGCAGCGACTTTCATAGCCCCGCCGAAAGCCATACCGAGCTGGGCACACTGCCCTACTTACCTGGCAAACTGCCCTCCGTGTGGGAAGCGCTGGCAGCGCGCATTCAGTAGCCATGGCTCAGCATTTCGAAGTTCACCCCGAGAACCCGCAACCTCGCTTACTCAAGCAGGCCGTGGCCTTGCTTGAAAAAGGCCAGGTTATTGCAGTCCCCACCGACTCCAGCTATGCCCTGGTGTGCCACTTGGACGACAAAGCGGCTGCCGACACCCTGCGGCGCATTCGCGGGGTGGATGACAAACACCACCTTACGCTGCTGTGCCGCGACCTGAGCGAACTGGCCAGCTACGCCAAAGTAGACAACCGCCAATATCGGCTGCTCAAGCTGGCTACACCCGGCCCGTACACCTTCATCCTGGAAGCCAGCAAGGAAGTACCACGCCGAGTGAGCCACCCTTCGCGCAAGACCATTGGCCTGCGTGTACCTGAACATAAGGCACTCCAAGACCTGCTAGCCCTCCACGGCTCTGCGTTGTTAGCTACTACTTTCATAGCAATTGGTGAAACCGACCCGCTTAACGATGCCGAAGAAATTCGCGACCGTTACGAGCACCAGATTGCGGCTGTGATCGACGCTGGAGCCTGCGCGCACGAACCCACCACCGTTATCGACCTGACCGGGCCCGAACCCACCGTCATTCGCCAGGGGCGTGGCGATGTGGCTCGCTTAGGCCTGTAATTTCACCCTACGACTGAGACAAACCCGCTGTGGACTTTGCACAACTGATTCAAACCGTTGCTATTTACGCGCTGCCCGTGATATTTGCCATCACAGTGCACGAGGCTGCACACGGCTATGCAGCCAGGTATTTTGGTGACAACACCGCTTGGATGCTGGGGCGCGTGACGCTCAACCCCACCAAGCACATCGACCCCATGGGCACCGTACTGATGCCGCTGTTACTGTACTTTGCAACTTCCGGTGCTTTTTTGTTCGGCTACGCCAAACCAGTACCCGTGCGCTTTGACCGCTTACGCAACCCCAAGCGTGACATGGTGTGGGTGGCCTTGGCGGGCCCTGCTGCCAATTTGGCCCAAGCGCTGGTTTGGGGCGTGCTGCTGTATGTGCTGCAGGGTGCTTCGGTAACCGAGCCCTTTTTTCTGCGCATGTGTCAGGGTGGTGTGCTGGTCAATGTGGTGATGTTTGCCTTCAACTTGTTTCCACTACCCCCGCTGGATGGGGGGCGCATTTTGGTGGGCCTGCTGCCCGTCAAACAAGCGCTGTTCGTATCGCGCATTGAACCCTATGGTTTTTTTGTGGTGATGGCTCTGGTGATTGCGGGCGTGGTCAGCAGCCTGTGGATGCAGCCCGTGATGGCGTTGACTTACGGTTTGCTGGAAATCCTTTTGTCCCCACTGTCTGCCTTGGTGCACTAGTTATTTTTATCGGCCGTACTTTTAGGTTGTATTCATGAGTTCAGTTCGCTTTCTTACCGGCATCACCACCTCCGGCACACCCCACTTGGGCAACTACGTAGGCTCTATTCGCCCCGCAGTGCGCGCCAGCCTTACCCCCGGTGTGGAGAGCTTTTACTTCTTGGCCGACTACCACGCACTCATCAAAATTGATGACCCTGCACGCATTCAACGCTCCACACTAGAGATTGCCGCCAGCTGGCTGGCCGCTGGACTTAACCCGGAACAAGTCACCTTTTATCGCCAGTCTGATGTGCCAGAAATTCCAGAACTCACCTGGTTTTTGACCTGCGTTACCGGCAAGGGCGTGCTCAACCGCGCACATGCCTACAAGGCATCAGTCGACAAAAACCAGGCGGTTGGCGCAGACCCTGATACGGACGTGAATGCGGGCTTGTTCATGTACCCCGTGCTAATGGGGGCGGACATCTTGATGTTCAACGCCCACAAGGTGCCGGTGGGTCGCGACCAAATTCAGCACATTGAAATGGCCCGCGACATGGCCCACAGTTTCAACCACCGCTATGGCGACCACTTTGTGCCCCCACTTGCAGAAATTGAAGAGTCGGTGGCCACACTGCCCGGCCTGGACGGCCGCAAAATGAGCAAGAGCTACGACAACACTATTCCCTTGTTTGCCCCGCGCGATCAATTGAAAAAGCTGATCAATGGCATCGTGACCGACTCCAAAGCGCCTGGCGAGCCCAAAGACACCAATGGCTCAGCGCTGTTTCAGATTTACCAGGCATTTGCCACTGAGGCCGAAACAGCCACTTTGCGCCAGGCCTATGCCGACGGCATTGCTTGGGGTGATGCCAAGCACCTACTGTTCGAACGCATTGACCGTGAAATTGCGCCCATGCGCGCCACCTACGAAGACCTGATGAACAACCCGGCGCGCATCGAAGCGATTCTGCTTGCCGGGGCACACAAGGCCCGCAACATTGCCACGCCGTTCATGGCCCGCTTGCGCCACTCTGTTGGTCTGCGTAATTTGGCGCAGCTGGGTGAAAGCAGCAAGCTTGCAACAACCAAGACCGCTAGCGCGTCGTTCAAGCAGTACCGCGAAAAAGATGGCTTGTTTTATTTCAAGTTGGTGGATGCACAGGGCGCGGTCATGCTGCAAAGCTTGGCCTTTGAATCGCCCAAAGTGGCCGGCCAGCAGATTGCCCAATTGCGCGCTGGCGGCGCAGCTGCATTGACCGCAATGCAACCGCAATTGCAACCCCTGTCCGTCGACGCAGCCGCAGCCGTAGTGGCGGCCCTGGCCGCACTGGCTGAACAGTAAATTTAATCTTCATTTAACGCACTCAAAACACCCTATGTCATTCACCACCCGCACTCTTTTGTCGACTTTGGTTTTAGGCACTGTTTTCGGCCAAGCCTGGGCTGCCGACACCGAAACATTGCCTTCCGGGGTCAAAATCACGCACACCACCGTTGGCACGGGCGCATCGCCCAAGGCCAGCGATACCGTCAAAGTGCATTACCGGGGCACGCTGATGGATGGCAAAGAGTTCGATAGCTCGTACAAACGCAATGCACCGGCAACATTCCCATTGAACCGCGTCATTCCGTGCTGGACCGAGGGCATGCAAAAGATCAAAGTGGGCGGCAAAGCCACGCTCACCTGCCCATCTGCCACCGCCTATGGCGAGCGGGGTGCGGGTAGTGCGGTCCCGCCTAACGCAACGCTGAACTTTGAGGTTGAACTGCTGGCTATTGAAAAATAAGTACTGTAAGTTTTTGCCATGGATAACGACAACCAGATCGTCATTCCCGATTCGTTCATCGCCCTGTTTGTGCAGCCTGGGCGCAGCAAACCCACTGAGCCGCACGCCGTTATCTTGCAGCGCTACGAGTTGTGCGAAGACCTTGCCTGTGCGCTGGTAGAGCAGGCCACCACTAAAAAGTGGGAGCTGGGCGTTGAGACCCAAGACATAGTCCAGCGCATTGGTCTAGGCCTTGCAGGTGGAGCCGCTGGCATCAGCGACGCAGAAGCTGAATGGGTCTGCAAGCGCCTCACGGAGCTGATGGACTAGCCGCCACCTGAAATTCAAACCACGCTTTGCGTTGTTGAATTTTCCAGCCCTCTGGCGTGCGCACCATTTGGTCTTCGATGTGTCCCACTTGGTGCGCAGCGTCTGCCTTCCTACCCTGTGGTACCAATGGTCGGCCTGTATCACTAACATACAGCAACACCGTACAACGGGACACCGCGCTATCGCTTGTTTGCACATCGACACGGTGATTGCACACCACATGTTGGGTCAAACGGCTGGGGGATTTGGCTTGGTAGGAAGCCAAAATTTCCGCGCGGCCCACCAGCGCGTGACCCCCTGGTCGCACCACGCTGGCACCCACCGTGAACAACGCAACAAACGCATCGTAGTCTTGGCTATCCACGGCCTGGGCTGCTGCCAAAACCACATCGCGGCAATGCTTGTCTGCCAGCAACAGCTCCACGTCGGTTAACACAACTGCAACCACCGGTTCAGTGACGCAGCCACCGCTTCAGGCCGCTCCATTGGGGCCATGTGGCCTGCGTCTTCAATAACGTCCAGCACCGCTGCTGGCGCCAGTGTGCGCATGGCTTCATGTTGCACCGGCGGCGACCACGCGTCTTGCCGCCCGCACTGCAGCAATGTTGGAATATCTAACGCGCGCAACACATCTCCACCATCGGGGCGGCTCAGCAGCGCTTGTATTTGGTAAGCAAATACCGCTGCACTCTTGCGCTCAAACATGGCCACTATGTGCTCTATCAACATTGCATCCGTCAGGCGGTCCGGGTGCACCATGCCGCGCACCCATTCTTGCGCCATGGCCCGCACGCCCTGCTCTTGGGCAATGCGCAGCAATACCATGCGTTTGTCTTGCTCAGCAGCGCCTGCATTACCGGGCTCGCGGGGCAAATAACCCGTGTCCATCAGCGCGACACCACAAACGCGCTGCGGTGCCTGTCGGATCACCTCCAGCGCCACACGCCCGCCCATAGAGTGGCCCGCCAGCACCATAGGCCCATCCACGGTATCCAGCACTTGCCGCGCCATCTGCACCAAAGAATTGGCATTGCCATGGTCTGCCAGGATGCAAGTGCGCTGCGGGTTCAGCAAAGGAATCACAGGGTTCCACACACTGTGGTCGCACATCAGCCCCGGAATCAACACGAGAGGAATTGAATGCATAACGATCAAACGATTAACGCGTCTTGCCAGAGTCTTTAACGTCCGTCACGGTTTCTATTTCCTGGTTCCACAGCTGGTCACCCATGCGCCCCACGCGGCGCACATACACGTTGTGCACCACATCGCGCGTTTGCGCGTCGATGTACATCGGGCCACGCGGGCTCTCAAACACCTGGCCCTTCATGGCGTTAAGCAAGGCCTCGCCGCCCGCTCCCTTGGTGGCCTTGGCAGCCTCATAAATCACCCGCATGCCGTCATACGCACCCACCGCCATAAAGTTGGCACGCAGGCCGTTGTTGGCTTTGGCAAACGCATCCACAAACTTCTTGTTCAGCGCTGAGTTGTGCGAGGCCGAGTAGTGGTGCGCAGTGACCACGCCCACCGCTGTCTCGCCCATGCTGTTGAGAATGTCGTCGTCCGTGACGCTGCCTTCGGCAATAAGTTTGATACCTGCTTTGTCCAGGCCACGCTCTGCAAACTGCTTCATCAGCGCCGCGCCTGCGCCTGAGGGCACAAAGGCAAATAGCGCATCGGGTTTGGCATCGCGCACCTTTTGCAAAAACGGGGCAAAGTCCGGGTTGCGCAAAGGCACGCGCAGGTTTTCAATTACCTGGCCACCGTTGGCCATAAACCGCTGACCGAAGTATTTTTCAGAATCAACGCCGGGCGCGTAATCGGTCACCAAACTCACCACGCGTTTGATGTTGTTTTTGGTGGCCCAGTCCGCCAACACCGTCACCACCTGGGGCACGGTAAAGCTGGTGCGCACAATAAACGGCGAGGCTTCGGTAATCACTGACGTGGCCGCAGACATCACCACCATGGGTGTTTTGGATTGCGTGGCCAAGGGCGCTGTGGCCATGGCCAACGGCGTGAGACCAAACCCTGCCAATACCTGCACTTTGTCGTTGGTGACCAGCTCTAGCGCCAGGCGCTTGGTGATGTCGGGCACGCCGGTGTCGTCTTTCACCACCAGCACCACTTTGCTGCCAGCAACTTTGTCGCCGTTTTGCGCCATGTACAGGCGGGCGGCAGCTTCTAACTGTTTGCCGGTAGAGGCAAAAGGCCCCGATAGAGGCAATATCAGCCCAATTTTGAACGTGTTTTCTTCGGCCTGGACGGCCCCAAAACTGGCGGTCAACGCAATGCCTGCAACAGCATTTAAAAACGAACGCTTTTTCATACATAGTCTCCTTGATTTTGCAAATTCATCTGGCGCGATGGTGTTGCATAGATACCCTCCGCGCTAATGCTTTCAATAGCAAAGCTATGCATTTTGCTTATTTCTAGGGGCTTTCCCGAACAATTTCCCAGGCCACCTGGCGACAAGTGGCAATCAAACTGGCCAGCGGCACGCTGGCTCGCACTTCGGCACGCCGCACCAAGCCAATGGTGCGTTCGGTATGAAGCATGGGCAGCGGCAACTCTGCCAACAGGCCCGCTGTAATCTCGGCCTGCATTTGGCGGGGTGACATCATGGCCACACGGTCACTCTGCAAGAGCAAGGCTTGCATCATCAGCGCGCTGTTCACACGCAGCTCCACCGCGGGCATGGGCAAACCACCGCTAGACAGCACCTGCTCCAACACGGTTTGCGCTGGCGTGTGGGCCATGGGCATGATCCACTGCGTGGTCTTCAGGTCACGCCACGACAACTTAGGGCGCTTGGTGAGCGGATGCTCCGCGCGCGCAAGCACGGCCAATCGGTCAATGAATAGTGTTTCTTGCACCAAGCCTTTGACAGACAGCTCCGGGCGCAACGCGCCGACCATGAGGTCAATTTCCCCCTGACGCAGAAGCTGAATCAGCGTGTCATAGGTGCCGTCAATCACAGTCACTTGCACACTGGGCAGCGACTGCAACACCCGGTCCAAGGCCCTGGGCAACAGCGCAGCGGTAGAGAACGGCAGGGTGCCAATCGCCAGTCTCCCCAGCATCTGCCCAGACAATGCCGCCAGCATTTCGTCGGCCTGTTGCAGTTCGGACAAAAATAGCTTGCAGCCACTTAGCAAGCCGGTTCCAGTCTCCGTAAGCCTCAGCCCAGCCTGGCTACTTCGGACAAACAAGGGTTGGGTACACAGGTGCTCTAGCTGCGCCAACGTTTGGTGCACCGCCGACTGGCTAATGCCCAACTGCATTGCGCTCAAGGTCTCCGAGCCCGTTGCAGACAGCGATAGCAAGACGCGCACATGCCGTGCACCCATGCCCAACGCCACGCGGCAATGCATCCAACGGGGTATTTTGCTTTTGCGCGGCTTCACTGCCTCGGTAATCGCCAAGTAGTCAAACGCCGCGACACACTGCTTGAGAACTGCCGCAAAGGCTGGGGTGGGTTGCATGCCCAGTGTCGAGCGATAAAACACGACTTGCTGCAGCCCCGTTTCCAAAGCAAACACCGCCCGGGTGACGGACGATTGCGAAACATGCAAAGCAGCTGCAGCACCTACACTGCTACCAGCCACCGAAACGGCACACGCTGCGCGCAGTGGTTTTAAGTAGTCAATTAAAGGCATTCTGTGGAATGCTAGTCGATCGTATCCCCTGCCGGCAACACCCTACTTAGCAATGAACTTGACCTCCCCTCAGAACGCCCTTGCATGGGCCAGCACCCAGTGGATTTTTTGCAGTGCCGCATCGCGCGCACTTATCGTTTTCGGCGAGTCCATGGCCATTGCACTCCTGGCAACCTATGTGATTTCATGGCGCGACAAACGCACCTACCGTGGCGTTGGCATTTGGGTCAAACCGATGAAATTTATGGCGGCTACGGCTCTGTTTGCATGGACCACTGTGGGGTTAGCCATGCTGGCTAGCACGACTGTCAGTCACGGGCAGGCTTTCAAATGGATTGCCGCTGTACTCGTTATCACCTCGCT